>JALYXE010000132.1 GCA_030947265.1 Acidobacteriota bacterium | reverse complement strand
CCACTTCCATCCCCTCGAGATACGGGACAGCCTTGGGGGTCGATTTGACGACGAGTGCCTGCAACTCGATTGATGTCTTGCCGCCTTGCTCGGTGAAGGTAACGGTGTTCAGCACTTCGAAGAGGGGATTGCCCGCATCGTCCAGCGCCGCGCTGGTAAAGACGAGCCGCTCGGATTCGACAATCTCCTGATACACGCCTGTCATCGGATAAACGGTGCTGTCGGGCCCACGCATATCTATTCGGATAGCGCCGCCGGGCCGCACGTCCAACTCGCAGACTGGATTCGTAAATCCGTGGGGACCCCACCAACGCGACACGTGTTTTGGGTCGGTCCACGCCTTGAAGACGAGTTCGCGTGGCGCGTCGAATGCGCGCGTGATGACGAGTACCCGCGACGCGGTGCCGGTGACAGAACTATTTCTTTCGGCCATGTTTCTTCTCCTTTTTGCTCTGCTCTTTTTTCAGCGCGTGCAGATAGTCGTCCAAACGATCGAAGCTCTGCTCCCAGTGCAGGCGATAGGACTCCACCCAACCGGCGACCTCTTTTAGTGGTCCCGCCTCGAGCCGGCAGGGCCGCCACTGCGCGTCGCGACCGCGTGCGATCAGGCCGGCATTCTCCAGTACCTTGAGGTGCTTAGAGACGGCGGGAAGACTCATATCGAAGGGCTTGGCCAACTCCGAAACCGGGGCCTCGCCCGAAGCCAGGCGGGCAAGGATCGCGCGCCGGGTCGGATCGGCAATGGCGGCGAACGTGATACTAAGGCGATCAAGTGGCACGATGAATAGACTCGGAATGAACCTGTTGGTTAATTAACTACACGGTTAAGTACACTAGAATCAACGACCTGTCAAATGCTAGTTCGTTATATTCTCTTAATACTTCCGAAGATTTCGCGCCTCCCGGCGCGCTGCGGCGGGCGAGCCCAGCAATCCAGCGGGCCTGCCCCGCAGCGCACCCCCCCCGCGCGACCGCTCCCAGTGATAGCGTTGAGTAATTGTAAAGACTATACTTCAGACTGCACACTACTCTTCAGGGAATGAATTTGATTTTCCGCGAAGCGAAATGCGTACATTTCGCTTTCGCAGGACTTCAACCCCGAGCTTGCGGTTTCTATTGAATATCGCGTCGCCATGTACTCCGCTGTGGGACTCTGGCTCGCTAGATGTTCAAGGAACTGAAAGAAACCCGGTACGCCAGTGATTGATTGTTTAGATCCAGACAGAGAAGGTCACCCAATCTGTCACGCTGTGGCACGGCTCATGCCGTCATGAGCAGTAATACCGATCGGGTGTAGCAAAAGAATTCATAGCGCGGTAAAAAAGTGCGATAAAAAACGCGCCGTAAGCGACTCTCCAGTTCGCAGGCTAGACGAGGCCGAGGCATGCTAAAACGCAGTAGTAGTCCTCTAATATTCATCACCTTTTGCGCAATAGTGGGGCTTGGTACAAGCACCGCCCTGGCTCAGGACTCAGTCGCGGATTTTCACAAGATCCTTCGAGAAAAGGCAGCCTTCGATGAGACCGCTTTTGCTGCACTTCAGGAGGGGCAGACGGTTGTAAGACTTTTGCCCGTGCAGGATAAAAGAGAAGTCGCGGTGTGTGGACTAGTAGGCCTCGAAGTCCCGTCTGAAATGTTTCTCCAGTCTTTCCGGGAGAGCATGGCCCGGAAGAACAACCCGGCTGTTCTTGAGATCGGTAGTTTCAGCAGCACGCCAACGCTGGATGACTTGCGCGACCTTACGATTGAGAATGGTGATTTCGAAGACTTGAAAGAGTGCGTCGTCGGAGATTGCCGGTTGAAGCTCTCAGCCAGGATGATCGAGCGTTTCCAGAAAGAGGTGAATTGGCAAGCGCCCGACTATCGGATTCAGGCAACTCAACTTCTCAAACGAATGCTTTTGGATTATGTGCGTGATTATCAAGCGCGAGGAGACGTGGCGCTCATTGAATACAACGATAAACCGAAAGAAGTTCGGCTTGCTGATGAGCAGCACGCTCTGATGAATGCTTCAGGTTACGTAAACAACTTTCTTACTAAGTCTCCGCAATACTTGAAAAGCCAGCCCACTTCAGAGCTACGCATAGTGGAGAACGCGATTGTATGGTCGAAGGTCAAGTTTGGTCTAAAACCCGTCCTTGCCATCAACCACATCATGATCTACAAGCGGGAGCAGGAAACTGGCCCGCAAATTCTAATCGCGTCAAAGCAGATTTACGCTAACCACTACTTTGATTCTTCACTCGCGCTGACGGCATACGTGAATATTCCAGGTGCGAATCCCGCATCATATCTCTTCTACGAGAATCGCTCGCGGGCCGATGGACTGCAAGGCGCATTCAGCACCATAAAACGTGGCGTTGTCGAGGGCAAAGCGGTTAACAGTCTGAAGACTATTCTTGAAAGTTCAAGAATGAACCTCAACGCGTTCGCTTTGAGCCGAACCGAGTCTGCAATGCCTGCGGATCGAGAACGGGGTTGGAGGGGATGGAGGGTCGGTGGTCTTCACCTGTTCGCGTGGCTCTCGCTAATCACCGCGTTCGCTGCGTTGTTCTCCCTGGGTAATTACGGCTGGAAACGGCGGATCATCGGAGGAGCGCCCAGCTGAGATTAGCAATCCCTCGACTCATCAAACCTCGCATTTAGCTATCTCGTCGTCGAGCGGTCACGCCGCCCTCGTTCCCACCCATAGCTCGTCTTTCCTGTCGCCAATAGCGATCCCAACCGGCCAACGCTATCTAATCGCAACCAGTCGCAATAGCAATTGCATGAGCGCTTTCCAATGCGCGGTTGTCTAACTATCAGATGACGAATGCCGGCCGAACACGCACGCCCTATAGAGTTCAAACAGAGCGGGCTGCTGCGTGCAGCCCGTCGAGTTGAAAGCAAGGCTTGCGATTGAGGTCGACCCTTCTTGCTTTGTTGATTAGCTCTGGTTTAGTTTCACGTGTTGTAGGGGCAGGGCCTGTCCCCTGCCCGAAATGATGACTGCTTTTTGGATCGCACTAATTTTCGTACTTATCGCTGAGATGGGCGATAAGACACAACTGGTCGCATTAGCTTTCGCTACCCGTTATCGAACTACCACAGTCATAGTCGGCGTGTTTGGCGCGACTTTACTAGTTCACCTGTTCTCCGTGGCGCTGGGTGAAGTTGCAGGGCTAGCGCTGCCAGTCTTCTGGATAAATCTGCTGGCCGGCATTTCCTTCATCGGCTTCGGCCTTTGGACGTTGCGTGGCGATGAACTGGATGAGGAAAAGATAAAAGAAGGTCGCTTCGGTCCGCTCATGACGGTCGGCGTGACCTTCTTTCTCGCCGAACTTGGCGATAAGACGATGTTGGCTACGGTGACGATTGCGAGTCAACAGCGGAGTTTTGTGGCAGTGTGGTTAGGGAGCACACTGGGAATGGTTATCGCCGACGGGCTGGCAATTGTTGTTGGGAAAGTGTTGGGGAAGCGCTTGCCGGAAAAGCTTATCAAGTACGGCGCAGCGTTGATTTTTCTGGGGTCGGGCGTATTCACGCTCATGCAAGCATTCCGCAGCCGCTGAGGTGTATGAATTGCAGCGAGGGAAAGAGCCCAGCAAATCGTTGGAGAGCGCGGGGAGCTCACTCCTCGGCTTGTTCTTTGCTCTCCTCGTTGTTCATAATCGCCGCGCCCGTTCAACTGTGACGATAGATGGACTCCAGTTGAAAGACGGTGTGAAATCCTCGAGTCCCAGCGCAAAGGCGCGAAATGTAATAGTCTCGCACCCCAACCGAGATGCTCGGCTGGGGACCCCGCCCTGGGCCATCGGCCCAGGTGGAACCAGTTTTAAGGTTCTTAGCGCTGAAAAGCGCGAAATGCATGAGCTATCAAGAATTTTTAAATCAGAAACCGAATTGGCGTGAAAATTTAAAACTGCAGCCTCACCTGGTTGGCGATCTTCTTGAACTTCGGCCTCTTAGACCGGAAGATTGGGAAAGCTTGTTCGCAGTGGCTTCCGACCCGCTGATCTGGGAGCAACATCCTACCCCTGATCGTTACAAGGAAGAGGTTTTCAAGGAATTTTTTCGAGAGGCGTTAGAATCACGGGGTGCCTTTGTCGTCATTGACCGGCAGACTCAAAAGATTATTGGTTCGTCACGCTACTTCGGATTTGACCCTGGGAAAAGAGAAATTGAGATCGGTTGGACGTTTCTTGCCCGCTCCCATTGGGGCGGAAAGTACAACGGGGAATTGAAACGCCTCATGTTGGACCATGCCTTTAAATTTGTGGAGAGCGTTGTTTTCCTAATAGGGCCAACCAATGTCCGGTCGCAAAAAGCCCTGGAAAAAATCGGTGGTGTTTTGACAGAGAGGCGGGAAAAAACGAATCTTCAGGGGAAAACCGTCGAACACGTCGTGTACGAAATTAAGAAACCAACAATCACAGCTTCGACTTAAATTGTTTCTTAACTTCATCGTCGCCGATCGCTCGATTATTGGACAGACCATCGACAGGCTCCGCATCGCTGAAGGGTGAACGAGGCGCGCATACCGGCAATAACAAAGTCTTCGTTTGTTTGTTCGGACAGCCGTTCGCATTAGAACAAGCGACAGAGACGACCAATCACTCTGAGATCTGTTAGGGAGCATATGATTATGTCGAAAGCAAAAGCAACGTTTGCACTGCGCTACGCCGTTGCAGCTCTTTTAATGGCGATGGCTCAGGTATGTATTGCGAGAGCACTGGCGGATGCAGGTAGCATCAAGGGCACCGTAAAGGCTACCACGGGAGCGACGGAGGCGACCCCAGCACCCATTTCAGGCGCGCGAATCACCCTCGCTAATCGTGATCTGCTCGGCAAACCCGTTAAGACCACAACCGATGATGCTGGAAATTTCGCCTTCGCAAATCTCCCCGCCGCAAACTACCTCCTGACTGTCGAAGCCGACGGACTGCCAATTGTTGGACGAGAGATCAATTTATCAGCAGGGCAAATCCTCACGGTCGAGATTGTGTTGACCGCGTCGATTTCCGCAACTGTCAATGTTCAGGAAGAAGAAGGCTTGCTGAGCGCCGCCGAGACCTCCACCTATAATACGATCCGCTCACAGACTCTCACGGAGGCGCCACTGCGCGCCGAGAACTATCAGAGCTCGCTGCTGCTGACGCCAGGCGTAGTGCGCAGCGCGGACGGGGCGGATCACCTCAAAGGGGCGCGAGCCGGTCAGAGCGCCTACACGCTTAACGGTGTGGACATCACCGATCCCGTCACCGGCCAGTTGGCTTTCGACATTCCCCTCGAAGCGGCGGCAAATGTCCAGATAGAGGAGAATCCTTATTC
>JALYXE010000123.1 GCA_030947265.1 Acidobacteriota bacterium | reverse complement strand
GTAACGACTGAGCCGGCTACGTCCTGCGGCCGCTCTTGCAAAAACATCTGCGAAGGATTCGCGACGGGCATCAGTCCCGCTGCGGTCATTTCAAAAACCCCGATTTCGTTGGCAGCGCCAAAGCGATTTTTGACAGCGCGCACAATGCGGTGATTATGATGACGCTCCCCCTCAAAATACAAAACAGTATCCACCACATGTTCAAGTGCTTTCGGCCCGGCAATCGATCCATCTTTTGTTATGTGACCAATTAGAAAAATCGGAATCGTGCGGTTCTTCGCCAGCAAGAGGAACTGATGGGCCGCTTCCCTCACCTGTGATACCGAACCCGGCGCCGACTCAATGACCGCGGAGAACACGGTCTGAATTGAATCGACCACGATGGCTGAGGGATTGAGGCGCTCGACCTCATGGAAGATATTTTCCAGATTGGTTTCAGGTAGTAGGTAGAGGTTCCTGGCCTTGATTCCCAGACGCTCGCCGCGGAGTTTTATTTGTCTTTCAGACTCTTCGCCTGAAACGTAGAGCACGGGCCCTTCTTTTTCGCTCAAACGATCGGCGACCTGCAGCAACAGCGTACTCTTGCCAATACCCGGGTCACCGCCAATCAGCACCAGCGTTCCCGGAACAATGCCGCCGCCAAGCACACGATCGAATTCAGTCACGCCCGAGGAAATGCGCGTTTCGTCCTGCGATTCGATTTCGGAATAAGCCACAGCCTTAACATCGCGGAGCTTGAATCCGTTGCGAGCCGTTCCCTTTTTCGTCGTCCGCGCGCGCTCCTCAACAAGCGAGTTCCACTCGCCGCATTCCGGACATTTTCCCAACCACTTGCGCGATTGATGTCCGCAATTCTGACAGGCGAAGATTGTTTCAGGTTTGTTCAAAGCTCCATGACCTCGCACGCCGCGAAGCGCGGAATCCAAAGCCTCAGCGATTGGTTGTCACATGTGAGTGCTCGGCTGTGCCGCCGCGCAGTGCGGTGAGGCTCTGCCTCACCGTCACCACTCCAGCGAAGGGGCTGCGCCCCCCTTAAGTCGAGGCATAGCCTCGAGTCAAGAATTAAACTAGCCGCGCCACGGAAAGGCTGAGCCTTTCCGCACTGCCGAGCGGCATAGCCGTGAACACTAAGCAAGTTCTTTTAGGAACAATTAAAGCAACGTCTTCACATTCTCAACTGGTCGACCCAACACAGCGCGACTGCCGCGTTCGACAATAGGTCGCTGAATCAAGTCCGGGTGTTTGACCATGAGCGAAATAATCTCCTCATCTGTAAACTCGCCCGTACGCAAATCAAGCTCTCGATAAATATACTCATTTGTGCGCAAGAGATCGCGTGGCTTGATCTTCATCTTACTAATGAGTTCCGCAAGCTTCTTCTTTGTAAGCGGCTTGATGTAGTAATTGACTTTCTCAAACGACACACCGCTCTCCCGGAGCAGCCGGTCCATCTCGCGACACTTCGTTCAAGTTGGTTTTTCGTAAATGGTAATCTTTTCACTCATAGCTTCCTAGTTGTGTTTTTTTTGGTCTTGGCGAGGTAAGCGATTCTCTTCCAGTTGAAAAGGTTCGATTTCATGTACTGTCTTGGTTTGAACTAATCTCTGTGCGTCCTCTGTGTTCTCTGCATCTCTGTGGTGAATCTTATTAGCGATTGTTTACCACGGAGGCACAGAGAACACTGAGGTTACACAGAGAAACTGAAATTAAGACGCTACCCGGTTTCTGCAAAGACCCAAGGCCAAAAGCGTTTAGGGAAATATTCCCCTTACGCGCGTTGCTTCCGAAACACGATCTACTGCCAGAATGTAGGCTCCGGTTCGCATGTCAGTCTCGTAGCGTTGCGCCGTTTGATAAACCTCATTGAAGGCCTTACGCATGGCCTGCTCCAGAGTCTCATTGATCTGTTTCTCCGACCAGAAGAAGGAATACTGGTCCTGCACCCATTCGTAATAACTCACTGTGACGCCACCAGCGTTTGCGAGGATATCGGGAACCAGCAAAACACCTTGATCGGCCAGCACGCGATCCGCCCCTGGCGTGGTTGGACCATTGGCGAGTTCTGCAATAATTTTTGCCTTTACCTGTCCAACATTCGCGAGCGTGATTGCGTTTTCCAAGGCCGCTGGCAACAGAATGTCGCAGTCAACACCCACTATGTCTTCGGGGGAAATGGCTTTAGTGCCGGCAAGGCCGGCCAGCGATTCAGTTTCCGCTTTGTGACGCAACGCCGCTGGAATGTCGATGCCACTCTCGGAATACAGCCCGGCTTTGGAGTCACAGACGGCCACTACTCGCGCCCCATCGACGGCGGCCAGACGAGCGATGTTCGCTCCCGCATTCCCAAACCCGTGCACCGCCACACGCGCTCCTTTAAGTGCAATGCCCTTTACTTTGCATGCTTCTCGCAATGCGTAGAGGCAACCGCGCGCCGTTGCTTCCCTGCGCCCCTGTGAGCCTCCGAGTGAAATTGGTTTGCCGGTCACCACACCCAGCTCAGTGTGACCACGAACCATCGAAATGGTATCCATTATCCAGGCCATCGTTTGTTCGTCGGTGTAAACGTCTGGGGCGGGAATGTCGCGGTCGGGGCCAATGATGGGAGCGATCTCGAAGGCATAACGCCGAGTTAAACGCTCAAGCTCATTCATCGACATTCGCTTGGGATCGCAAATGACTCCACCTTTGCCACCCCCGTAAGGAATGCCTACCGTCGCGCATTTCCACGTCATCCATGAAGCCAGTGCTTTCACTTCATCAAGCGTGACGTTAGGGTGATAGCGTATTCCTCCTTTGGCTGGTCCGCGAGCGATGTTGTGTTGCACCCGGTAGCCCTCGAACACCTGCACATCGCCACCGTCCATCTTGACTGGAATGGAGACGATCAACTGTCGCTTTGGACTCTGCAACACATTTCGCGTTGAGGCATCGAGGTCAAGATAATCGGCTGCGCGATTGAATTGCTGCTTGGCAATTTCAAACGGATTCAGCTCCTCGGCGAACGCTTCTTTGGATGCCATTCGGCTACGCTCCTGAAAAAGGGGTGCGAAAACGGTGTAATCCTAACAGCGGCGCTTTCGAAGTTCCAAGTTCCAGGTCTGCTTACCTAAGCACTTACTACAGAATCGTGAGTAATAGGAGACTGTGTCAAAAGTCGTCTGCGCATCAGCTACGCCGAAGGCGTTCGATAATTTAGCCCGGCGTACCACGCCGTGAAATGAGGCAGGCTATCCATACCCTGAAAGGGTTTGACAATTTCATTGTTGAGACGCCTATTCAACGCTTTCAGCGTAGGGATGAATAAATACACTCACCCCCAGGGTGATACCCTGGGCTAACTTACGGAACGCCTTCGGCGTAAAGAACTCGAGTTTTGACACAGGAGCGATAAGGACCGGGTTGGGGCGAGACCGAGTATCGCGTCATTGGCGCTAACTCCCGGTCGCTACTCTATATATGAAAGGCGCTATATGAAGGGCGCTCTCGGTTCTTTACCATTAGCCTGGGATTTGAACTCAAGACTGAAACCTGGAACTTCCCCGGAGGGTTCGGAGTCTAAGTATGCGAGGAAACTCCTGCGACCCGAATGGCACCGGCGAAGTTGGACACATGGGAGGAAAGATGTTTAATAACTTGATTGAGTCAAGTTCGCACGCACGCGAATTCAAGCGCCGAGGGGCGTTCGTTCTGTTTACCGCCGTAACCTATGGAGTACTCTTCGTGATAACAGGTGTGATGACCATTTATGCTTACGATGCGCACCTGGACGATCAGAACACTCAAATCATCACAATGCTGAATCCGGTGGAGCTGGACGCGATAAAACCGACGCCCACCATCCACAACGCTGCACCACTCAGGGGCAACAACAGTAAACAAAACTATGTCGAGCGCGAAATTAGGATGGCCAATGTCAACCGTCCTGATGTTGCACCCGAAAAGACCTCTGCTAAACCCAATACAAACCTTCCGATTCCTGATAGCGGCGCGTACAAGATTACTGGTCGTGATTTCGATCCAGGCGTACTGGGCGGACCTGGTAATTCAAAAAACGGAGGCGGTAATGAATTGAACGGCAGCCGTACTCCGGTCATTGACGTCGGACCGCCCCCAGCGGTGCCGCAAGTTGAGAGGATAAAAGCCAGGATCATTCACAAGAGCGTTATAAACGGCGAAGCTCTTTCGCTGCCAAAGCCGCCATATCCCCCTTTAGCAAGGCAAATGAGAATCCAGGGGAGCGTCAGCGTGCAGGTGCTGATCGATGAGTCTGGAAGAGTGGTTTCAGCCAAAGCGGTTTCGGGGAATCCGGCCCTCGTGAGTGCTGCTCAGCGCGCGGCGTTTGAAGCACGCTTCTCGCCGACTCTGCTTGACGCGCAACCGATGAAAGTTTCCGGAGTTATCACCTATAATTTCGTGCTGCAATAGAGTAGAAAAGGCGTTAGCCTGGTATTGGTGAAGTGACTCGCTCTGTGTAAATTCGAAGTGCTATACCGGAACAAGAGGTAGGCGGCTTCTGTGTGGCCGCGTACCTGTCCCCCCCTCACGGTTCAAGAAACACATGGGCGGGGATTAACGTTCCAGCCAAACGCTAAATACGAAAAATGAGGGACAAGCTTTTTCCCCTCCCCGCGAGCGGGGAGGGATGAGGGGTGGGGGTACATCGTCGCCTCCTCTCCGCTCGACATTACCGTGCAGAACTCCGAAACGAAAGAGCCACATGCGACGGGCGGCAACGATATGGCCCATCAGGTAGACAGCTTTGCGAAATTCTTCCTTCTGGCGCAATTCTTCCGGTACGGCGTTCAGCGAATCAAGTGTCTTTGCATGGCTGTCTTTCTCGTAGGCAAACCAGTGACGGTAACGATCAATCAAAGTGGCATTCATCTGTTAGTTATCTTCAGCAGAAACTTTGCATCACTAAATTTTTCAAACCCCGCCCTGGTCAACTTACTTAACTCCTTGAATAGCCCTTTGTCGATCATCTTGAAGCTGGATGAGTAGGGCTTTAATATCGCCTTCAGCTGTAAAAACGTTTCCTGAAAGTCATCTTTTTGGGACATTCTGCCTCCCGCAATTCAAGTGTTTATTATCCCTCCCATCCCATACGTTCGCGCAGTGAGGTAATATGCGCCACATGGTGCCGCCCATGCCAGGCATAAAGCGCGACGTTCTTATCAAGGCTCACAATCCCCAATTCAGGGTGTCGGAAAGTGCGCTGAAAATCTTCATCTCGTAGCGATCGCAGGAACCATACCCAGCGACCATGAAG
>JALYXE010000111.1 GCA_030947265.1 Acidobacteriota bacterium | reverse complement strand
GGGCCATCCCTCTCGGGTAAGCTCGTTTCGTTGGCTTTTCACCAACATTTTAGACCACTCCGGGGAGACCCGGCTTTCATAGTTTCTTCCCAACCATGAGACTTTCACTGTTGTGCGATGTTTCTTCGCGTCGAAAGCCTCGAAACCTGGGATAAGTCAAGGTAAGGAATATCTCAGGGTCAGGAAGGGGGCATGCCCCCGCTGTTGCGCTGACACACAACTCTTGATCATGGACGTTGATCAATAGTTTCTAAAGTCCATCTAACACTTAGGCGATTGCCTTTTCGTAAAGCGCCAGGAATTCAATATTGCCATCTGCGCCACGAATGGGAGATTCAATTACGTTTCGCAGGCGTAGCCCAAGCTCCTTCGCTACCCGGTTGACCTCCTCAATAACACGAGCGTGTTTTTGAGGCTCTCGAACGATACCTCCCTTTCCGACTTCACCGCGCCCCACTTCAAACTGAGGCTTGATGAGAGTTATTAGTAAACCGGTCTCAGTCAGCTGCGGAACTATAGCGGGCATTATCTTGGTTGCGGAGATAAAAGAAACATCCATCACCACCAGCGGGAACTTGTCTTCAAAGTCATCCGCTTTGAGGTAGCGGGCATTTATTCCTTCCCTAACTTCCACGCGAGTGTCGGTTCGTAGTCGCCAGTCTATCTGATTATGACCAACGTCGATCGTGATCACTTTTCGGGCTCCGTGCTGCAAGAGGCAATCCGTGAAACCGCCAGTTGAAGCCCCCACATCCAAACAGGTGAATCCGTCGACATTAATTTCGAACTCGATTAGCGCGGCCTCCAGTTTCAGACCGCCGCGTCCCACGTAGCGAGACGCAGGATCGCCCCCACCTTTAATACGAATCTCGGCATTAGAGGAAACCGAGTCAGAAGGTTTAGCGACGCGTTGTTCATCGACCAGCACCACCCCGGCCATCACCAACGCCTGAGCTTTCGTACGCGATTCAACCAGACCTCGTTCGACAAGCAACTTGTCAATCCGCTCAGGTCGCTGAGGTCGTTTGTGCTTCACGCCTAGAGTTTACTGCTTTGTTATGGTTTATGCGGCCCTTCGAAGATCTCTCGGATGCGAAGCAAGTCACGCGAAGACTTGTTCTCCTGATTTTCCCGCTCCATGTTGCGCTTCCGTTCCTTCTCTTCCCTGCGGGCCTCGCGACGTTCGTTGTCGCTGCGATCTTTTTCGCCGCCCGATCTCCGCCCGAAAGTTACTACCGCGACGCGTCGCGCGACTGGTTTCTTCGGCGCTTCACTGGAAATTTCTGGGGTTTCAATTGCTGCAGGAGCCACGCTGCTTACCCTGGCTGAAGCACCCGAATTGTCTGAAACCCGAGGTGGCGCGGCTGGCAGAGCTTTAGAATGATCCGTTTCTGTCGCACGGGCTTGAACACCTGATGGGACTGTTTCAGTGTTTGCTAATGTCTTCGAAGAATTCCCATTGAGTCGGGAGTAGTAGATGCCGGCTGCGAGCATACCAACCACAACCGCACCGGCAAACGTTAAGCCAACAACCATTGCCCGAGTGAATCTAGCCCTGGCGATAACTCTTTCGAGCGGCACAACCGGGCGCGCCGAAAGCACAGTCGCCTCCTCGTCAAAATGCGGTTCAGCCAGTGGCAAGTCAGCGCCGAACGATTGTTCGCCAGTAATATCCGAAATATTCGATTCCATAACTCTCGCTAAATTCCCGCCCGCAAGCGACGGTTTAGATTGTCAGCGTTCAAGCTTTAGGGCGTCATTGCAAGACCGGGGCCACAAAAAGCGTTCGGGAGTGCAGCCTTAAGTCCCCTGTAGAAACTATCGCCGATGACTTTTGAGATGAGTTTTAGGTGAGACGAAGTGACGATATCGTGCATTAAAACAACGCGCACGTCTGTCCGACAGTACGGGCGCAATCTGATCGCAATAGGAAGAGCCTATCGTCCGACTTTTTGCGGTTTCGCGCGCCGGTCATCCATCACGTCTATACTTTCTTTTACTCGCATGTAGATACCGTCGGCATCCAGTCCGTACTTCGCCAAGAGGAGCTTCGGATCGCCATGCGTTACCAGCCGATCGGGAATTCCCATTCTTACCACGCGCACTTTGTCTTGCAGGCCGTTTTCTTCCAGCAACTCCAGGACTGCTGATCCAAAACCACCAGCCAGATAGGCTTCTTCAACTGTCACGACCAGCCGCTTGGTTTGCGCCAGAGCCAGTAGCAGTTGAGAATCGAGTGGTTTGACGAAACGGGCATTAACTACCGTCGTTTCGATTTTTTCCTTTGCCAGATTCTCGGCTGCCTGTAACGAAGGGTGCACCATCGAGCCATAAGCTACGATGGCTATTTCCCCGCCATCGCGAAGTATCTCGCCTTTTCCAATTTCAAGGATTTGCGGGGATCGATCGATATCGACCCCCACACCGTTGCCCCGCGGGTAACGCATTGCCGCCGGCCCTACATGCTCAACCATTGTCAGCAGCATGTCGCGCATCTCGCCTTCATCTTTCGGCGCCATCACAACGATGTTGGGAACAGCGCGGAGGTATGCAATATCGAGAAGTCCGTGATGGGTTGGCCCGTCACCGCCGGCCAACCCACCGCGATCGAGACAAAACTTCACATTAAGGTTTTGAATGCAGACGTCATGGATTAGTTGATCAAATCCGCGTTGTAGAAATGTGGAATAAATCGCACAAACAGGCTTCAAACCCTCGCACGACATACCGGCGGCAAACGTAACGCAATGCTGCTCGGCGATACCAACATCAAAGGAGCGTTCCGGAAATTTTTCAAGTGCGGTGCAAACGCCGGTACCGTCAGGCATGGCCGCGGTCAAAGCAATAATTTTCTCGTCTCTTTCCATCAACTCCGTCAAGGTATTTCCGAAAACGGCAGTGTAGGTAGGAGCACTCGCTTTTGACTTGATGGCCTTCCCGCTCTTTAGATCAAAGGGGCCGGTTGCGTGCCAACGATAGTAGTCCTTCTCCGCCTGAGGATGACCTTTGCCCTTCGTCGTTAACGCGTGAACAATTACCGGTCCATCCTTGATCTGTTGAGCTTCGCGGAATGCGGCCACTAGCGCGCGTGGATTATGCCCGTCCACGTAACCGATGTACTTGAAGCCCAACTCACTTACGAGCGCGCCAGGCAACACTGCAGCAGCGATCGCGTCTTTCATTGTCTTGGCAGCGTGATGCAAACGCTCTCCTACCGATGGAATTGCCAGCAATTTTTCTTCGACTTCATCTTTGAAACGATGATAACCGTGGGCACTTCGTATGCGGTTCAAATAACCAGTTAACGCGCCCACGGCCGGTGCAATCGACATTTCGTTATCGTTGAGAACTACGATCAGGCGACTCTTGAGATGGCCCGCCTGGTTGATTGCTTCCATTGCCATTCCGCCGGCAAGCGATGCATCACCAATCAATGCGACCACATGATGGTTCTGGCCTTTTTTGTCGCGCGCGATG
>JALYXE010000104.1 GCA_030947265.1 Acidobacteriota bacterium | reverse complement strand
ATCTGGCGTTCAATTTGTAATGAGTATTGCGCGGGATCGAAGACGGTCCACTGCGCTTGAACTGTTGCGGGCACTAGGACGATGCCGATTAGGAGACCAAGTAATATCTGTTTCAGTGTCTTCATTTGGTTTCCTCTGTGTGAAAGGAGCCAGCATTCTCTCAGTTGTTTCAAGCAGCAATCTCTAAGAGAGATTGATCAATTTCCCGTAAACCGACGGCAGTTAACCCGCGTGGATACTGTTGTGCGAGCCAGCCATGTATCTGCATGGCTGACCACTCAGGATGGTACGAAGCGACGACAACGCGGGCATTTCTTTCATCGGCATTGGTCGTTAGGGTCCATAACATCAACGGACTCAATTCATGCTGCACCACTTCGACGACCTGATCCGGGCCAGTTCCAATGACCATCAGGAATTGGGAGAACCGTCCGGGAGCGGTCCTGATGTGACTTATCGCCTCAGTGCCGTTCGGGGATAACTTCGCGTGCGCGACGATCTTTGAGTAATCGCCAAGCTGCTTGCCGATAAAGAGCACGTTGCCGGTCTTCGAAAGCGAAGCCACGTCTTCAATGTCTTCAAAGGCATGCGTTGCAAGGAGGGTGATTGAATTCTCTTTAGGCCCCTTGCGGCCCGCGTGCTGAAGCACCTTAAAGATGAAGGGATACTCTTCCTTGATCTCCCACATTTCATCGAAAAGGTTGGCGGTTGGAGCGCGAGTACCATCGGCTCGTCGCCGTCCGATAGAGCGTGTGACGTGCGCCGCGATGCGATACGCCAGCGACAGCTTGATGTCGCGGGGAAAATCGCGCAGCGACCCCAACTCGAAAACATCGAACGGTGATCTGTTTTCGTAATCGGGATGCGTCGGCGCATCGAGCCAGGGATGCCCAATGTAGTTACTCAAGGCAAGAACGAGTGTTTCTCGTCGCTCTCGCACCATTGCGGAGTCAAAAGGATAGGTTCTGAGCTGAGCAATGAAGTGAGAAAGTACGGGCTCGAACAACGGACGACCAGGACCGTTTTGCGAAACGATGTTCTCGTAAACTTGATAAACGACGGCGCTGATGATGTCTTCCGCAGTCTTATCGTCATCGCTTACACGCGCCAGCATCTTCAGGTCGCCGACTACCAGAGCCTTCTGTATGTCATCGGGAGGCCCTCCGTCCTTCAAAGCCGGATAGGACCAGATATTGATAGCCCGAATCTCATCCGGTTGCGGTCGAATGTAACGACCGCCGAGGACAGTGACTAAGGGGAATAACGTCTCTCCGATATCGATCGCGTTAACACTCGCGTCACGCAGACTCGCCAAGAGGTCGCAAGCGAACTGAGCCATCAGAATTGACTTACCACCACGTGGCGCCGCGATGATCTGAATTAACGGGGACGGAATCTGATTGCGGTCGAATAGGTCGATACCGATTAAACGACCAGTGACGGTTGAAAGAAGGGTGTGCGGTCTAGTGGCCCCAAACCAGGAGTCCTCAGTTGGCGTAAGCGCGACAACGGAGTTCGAAACTTCCGTTAGCTCCCGTCCGGTCAGCTTCGGACTTAATTCGCCAGCGATCGCTGAAGGGTAAAGGGCGCGCAAAGCTTCTGGCTCCTCGCGTTCGGCATTGGCTCCCGGGATCTGGCGGATAGCCGACACCAACTTCTCACAATGTTCGTCGAGCGCGTCTACTGATCGCTTCAACTCAGCGAAGTTTCTAGCTCTCTCGCCGTACAACACTACATAGAAGCGGGCAGGTAACAGTGATTCACGAGCGCCTGCTACTTCCTCGCGCACGGCCCGCAAGCTTCTTAACGCAGCCACACCCTCTGGATTATCTCTTCTCGTGAAGGTGCGTTTGACTTGCTTGATTCTGCGATCAAGCCGCTTCGTCTCTTTGCGTTGCTCAGGAAAGAGATATTCGGTGACGATGGTATGCCGGGTATTGAAATCTCTGCGGCCAATCAGAGTTCGTAGCGCGTCTGCGGTCACGAATTCGTTCGGCGGCGTGAACATCGAAACTATCGCGACGGGACAATCGCCGTGCATTAGAAAGTTCAGTTCGCCCTCAATGGTTTCGCCACACAAGTAGTCCCGCAAATCTCTTCCCGGTTTCTGCGGCAGCACCGGAACGGAAGCGGCATTTTGGCAATGACCCATGAAGACCGCTTCCCATATCTCTTGGCGCGTGAAGCGGCGCAAGGTCAGAGGCGATGAATTCTCAATCTGGCGCCAGACTCTGTTCGCGTGGTTATAGTTACGTTTCTCGTCTTCTAGTGTGCCTCTGACTACCGCATCGTCCGCTGTGCGAGCATAGAGTTGCGGTAAGTTTCGCACGGCACTAACAATCCCGTGCTTAATGATTTCCTTGCGTAAGGCGCATTTGAAATCCGCCAGCGCGCTCATCGTGGAATTGACCCGCTTCTTCGGCGGCACTCGTATCCACATAGTGAGTACGCTGCGGCGATAAGGTAATCCCTTCGCTGAATGCTCGATAAAGTCGAGATTGGCGGCTTGCAGCAGAGAGGCCAAGGTATGCGTGCCTTGTTCCGCGCGAGAGCTAATAAGATTGATGATTGCGTACCCCGGATCAGGAATCGTGGAATACCTAAACTGAATTAAGGTTCCCGCCGGCTTTTCAAAAGCCAACATACGTGCAAGGTCGTCATAACGAATATCAACAAGCGAATCATCTGCAAACATAGTCGCTGGCGCTTCCACGCTGTAAGCCACAGTCAAGGCCCCATCTTTATGGCGCAACGCATCATGGTGGATACCCACGATTGAGGCGTCACGCCTTCGACCCGGCGGGTGTCTCAGCGCCTTTAGTCGACACTCAACTTGTCTGTCGTCTGTTAATTCGTCGTAAGAAAGAGTGGGTTCCATTTGTTTTCGGATTCCTCCTGAAAGCGGGTGTTGTATTCGACTAAGAATGTGATTGGCGTCGGTCCTTGAGCTTCCGGTGAGTGGTCGAACTGATTCGACTCGTCCTCGTTTTTTGCCTCAATTACCCAGGGACGATGAAACCTTGTCTTACTTCCATTGGGGATCGCGCGATTCTGTCTATGATGAAAGAAGAAGGCCCGTGATTTGTGTTGCAACCAGCAGGGCTTCTTGCCGATGCGAATGTAGTTGAAGAAAGCGATGCTTCCAGCCGTCGCTATCAACCAGGTCCACATCTGCAACGGGACGTAGAGAACCGTAATCCCCAACGGAACCGGCACTAGATATCCGGCGCATGAAATCAAAAGCACTGAGAACCAATCACTATCGGCTACGCCGAAGCGGACAACTGGCAAATAGATATTTGGTCTGACGGGACGCGCTCTCATCCTTAAACCTCCGGCAAATCCACGGAAGATCGCTGATCGCGAACTTCACTCAGAACTGATTATCCAGTGGAACGGTATCGCCCTGGCTGAAGGCGTAGATCGCTGCGCACACACCACCAAAGGCGAAGCAGGCCGCACCCGTAATGAATTTCCAGGTCGAGAGCGATTCCTTCAGTCCAGAAGTAATAATCCCGTAAGCGATGAAGATAATTCCGGCAATGATCATCGCTGCGGCTAAAAAGAAGGTAACCGAACGAAGACTGTTGCCGAGCTGCGAGCTGTTGCCGTTGAAGAACGAGCCGGTCGGCGTTTGCGCCGATGCCGAGACCACGCAAAGTAAGAGCAGCAAGGCTGCGGCAATAGGACCGTTCAAAGCTTTTAATCCAAACGCAAGCGCGACCAGCCTGCGTCCGATCTGCGCTGCGCGCGAGTTTTCCAGTCCAGGGACATTCGGTACTGCGATCAAGTTGTTCATCTTTCACTCCTCCACGAATTCACTCTTTCAACAATTCCTCTCGCTCGCCTGATCGTCTCCACGTCCGCGAGCTTTCGATGGTCGCGCGTCCTTTCAATTGTCGTGCCATGAAGTTGGCCCAGATGTTGCAGAGCGCCGTCGCCATGTTTCACAGACTGATCCAATCGATTTCAATCCTGCTTCTGTTGACCGCCACCACAATAGCCCAGGTTCGCCGAGAAACTGGGCCATCCCTCCAAGAGAGGTCACGCGAGCTTGAACCGCTGATGATCGAGTCTGCGAAGCGTTATGGAATCGATCCGCGGATCTTGCAAACGGTCTGCTTTATCGAGTCGCGATATCGACTAAATGCCATCAGTCCTAAAGGCGCTCTTGGACCGATGCAGTTCATGCCGGAGACGGCACAAAGATATGGTCTTGGAAATCCTCACGATGCGAAGTCATCGATAGATGCCGCAGCCCACTATCTGAGTGATTTGTTGAGGAAATTCGGAGGACGAGTCGATCTGGCGCTGGCCGCCTATAACGCCGGGGAGGGGACAGTTCAGTCATTTCAAACTGGTCGACCGCTTGTCTTGCCGAGCGGAAAGATCATCAATCGGCTTAGACTGATAACCGGGGGCGTGCCTCCTTATCCCGAGACGCAGCAATATGTGAAGTCGGCAATAGCAATTCTTACAAATAATCGATTCACAAATGCCACAAGTGACTCTCCTCAAGGGAGCGGATCAGTACTTCGATTTTCTGACAGAAATCGACCTCTAGATTCGGCGCCAGACAGTCGCCGTTCAGCCTCCGTTCTCAACCAAAAATCAGGTTCGTCTTTCATCGAGGTGGAATGGTGAGTGTTCGCTTTATACGTACACTTGGGGTGTCACGTTTTACATACAGGTGGGGGGGTAGTTAAGAAAGTCGACCGTGAAAAAACGAG
>JALYXE010000084.1 GCA_030947265.1 Acidobacteriota bacterium | reverse complement strand
GACCGAAGGATCGCGCGTCACATGCCTATGGGGGACGCAGGACAAATCGGACAGAAACCATGTACCAGATGGGCGGTACTGCTTACGTCTACTTTGTTTACGGAATGTATTACCAGTTCAACGTTGTGACGAATGTAGAAGATATTCCACACGCCATCCTGATTCGCGCTCTTGAGCCGGTTGAGGGCATCGAGATGATTAAGCAGCGTCGACGCGTGCAACCAGATCACAATCTAACCAACGGACCGGGTAAGCTGTGTATAGCGTTGGGGATTGATCGCAAACTAGATCGCACGGATCTCTTAGGTGACCGTGTCTGGCTCGAGGATGCCGGAAAGATTCCTCGCTCCCGCATAGTCTCAGGGCCGCGTATAGGAATTGATTACGCCGCAGATTGGGTTGATAAACCCTGGCGATTTTGGTTCAAGGATAATCCCTACGTTAGCAGGCGCTGACCAGGGTTTAGATGTCTCGGGCAAAGCGCCGTCAACCGCACCGCTTCCGACGGCCACGCGGACTACAACTGGGCCCGAATTGGACAAGAAATGTCGCCCCCGATCAGCATAAATTGATGTGTCAAAATGACTGCGCAAATTCCTGATTGGCTGAAAGCAAATGGGGGGGCCAGCAGAAGCTGCAGTGCTCCAGGAAAGCCGACATGGTATAGTGTTTGCAGCCGAACGGGCGGTGGCCCGGGCCATTAGCCCTAACACCAACCCTCGGTGCCCGTACATGTCGTTTTTCATACCATTTAAAGTAGGAAATCAACGGCATTCCTCACCTGAACCAACCCAGCTATCTGCCCCCACAGCGAGGAAGATCACGCCATGAGTTCTTTATTGATTGTCGAGGATGATGTCACCATTCGTGAGATGCTTTTTGACTTACTCTCCGAGGAGCATTCGTGTTTTCAGACCAACACGGCGGAAGAGGCCCTGAAGATTCTCGAGTCCGAAGACATTAACGTCGTGCTGACGGATATTTCCATGCCGGGCATGAGTGGATTGGAGCTCCTGGGACATACCAGGCAACGCTGGCCCAGTATTGAGGTAATCATGATTTCCGGGATACGCGATCGAGAGTATGCCGGCGGTTTGGTCAGAATGGGGGCCTTCGATTACCTGGTTAAGCCTTTTAACCTCGATGATATTAGACGGAGTGTCGCCGGTGCTGCGGAAAAATCTCAACAGTCACTTACCGGACAGTCCGCAACCGTGGAGTTAGTGGCGGAGGTCAGCGAGGTTAATGAGAAGGCCGTGGAAGTGTTCTCTGCGATCCAGCTCGATAAAGCATTCCCGCTTCATGAACTTTTGGAAATGGGGCAACGTAACCGGATGACCGGCTACATCAAATTGAGTTGGGACGACATAACAAAAGAGACAGCTCGTAGCATGGAAATGTTCAAAGAACTGGGAGCTGCTTTTGAAGAGGCCCTTGACTCCCAATGTGCCTTCATCTATCTGCGGGACGGGCTGATGATTGATGCTGTCGTGATGGGGTCAGAAAAGAGCATTTATTCAACCAACGGCGAAGAGGCGTTGGCGATGATCATACGCTTAGCCACGTGGGTCAGTGTAGGAGTATGCGCCTCAGGTTATACCGTGGCGACTCTCGCGCGCCCGGAACGGCTTTCAGTGACCAGCAACAGCGGTAAGTTTCTGAGCCTTGTGGCGAGTGACGAAGAAACACATGATCGGGAACCTGAAGAAGAGCCGGTAGCAAAGGCAATTCCTCAACAGCTTGGCGACTCATCTGATGTCGATTACGTGGAAGCAACCTTGATAGACGACGAGGTTAGCGAATCCGATTCAGGTTCAAATAAGCTTCAAAAAGACACCCAGCCTCAACCGCAAGAACTCACCGCTCAGTAGCTAGTCCCCGCCGTAGCGGATCTCCATGTGACGGATACGACGGCTCGCCAGGATTAACACCAACGCAGTTACTACCATCAAACTTGGGACGGCAATCCAGGCGGGGGTAGGCTCTGCAACCACCGCGAATGGTCCTTCCGAAACAGGTACAGGTGCGAGCGACTGCAAATAATGGATCACGCTGATCTTTTTCAGTAAGGGCGGTAGCAGGAAATTGATCCACTCCCAGCCGTACAGCACAACAGCAGGAATAATGGGATTGCGAAAAAAGAGCCCTACCACAAGAAAGAAAGCGCCGTAACCAACACACGCGAGAATCGTAATGCCGGCATAGGTCAACAATTGTCCCAGACCCGTGCCATCTAAGAAGAAGCGAACGCTGTCGGAATAGAAATGTGGAAAATAGAGCAGTAACATCGAGACTATTGTCGTGCCCGTGAAAAGAATGATCGACGTGACTAATCCGGACAAGTATTTCCCGACCACCAGGACTTCGCGGCGAACTGGACTAAGAAAGTAGAAATGCAAACTTCTGTCTATGATATCTCCACGAAAAAGATTCATGAATATCCACGCACAACCGAAGAAGACCACCGTCCGAAGTATTAGCCCACCATAATAAATCGCGAAGATCATGTTGTATTGCATGAAGTCTCGCCACTCGCGGCCGGGAGGCGTGAACGGAGCGAGCAAAGCCAGCGGGACTATGGGAAGCAAGGCCAGAAGGTAAAGTAGAATCGATCGCCTGCCGAGAAAGTTTTTCTCAATCTCCAGTCTGAAAATCGCCCGCATTTGACGTAACCAGAGAGACCAGGGTAAAGGCTGCTTCTCGCTGTTTTTTAGTGGCGTAATATCTACAGTTGAACTACTCATAACGTGCCGTCGAGGCTCTGCCTCCCGATGTGCGGAAGGCCTTTGACCTTCCGGCAATACTGAGACTACCGAGAGCAAGGCCCTCGTTTGTCTGCCACTTGGGGGCGCAGCCCGAGAAACTTATTAGCGTGATCGGAAGGTCATAGACCTTCCGCACATCAGAGGGCATAGCCCTAAGTACGACGACATTTCTTCGTCCTCTAAGCTTCATGAGGTGCTTCCTTCCGAACCGATCAAGTACTGGTAAACCGCGCTTAGATCATCGTCAACCGGCCCAATCGATTCCATGTTGATTTCGCCTTCTGCGACTATCCGGTTAAGAAGCAAATAGAACCGATCTGCGTCGCGAGTCTTAACAAATAGCCCGCAACGATCGTCATGAAGCCGTGCCTCTACCACGCGGTCCTGATCGAAAACATGGGAAGCAAGTTTCGCAGGCTTATCGCACCGAATAAGGATCTGCATTGGATGCTCTTCCATCTCATCGCGAACACCATGGACATTGCCTTCTGCGACTACGTAGCCATTGTTAAGGAGGATTACGCGGTCTGACATCATGTCCACTTCATGCAGAATGTGGCTGGAAATAATCAGGTGCAGGCCTTCCGCTGCAAGTTTACGAAAAAGCGCAATGGTTTCTGCGCGCACCATCGGATCAAGTCCGTTCAAGGGTTCGTCCAGGATCAACACGGCGGGCTGGTGGGCAATTGCTTGCGCAAGCCGAATGCGCTGGCGCATCCCTTTGCTGTAGGCAGCAATCTTTCGATTCGCTGCGTCAAGCAGACTAACTCGTTCGAGAGCCGTAGCAGTGAGATCCTCTGCTTTTTTCCTATCGAAGCCATGCACCAGCAGAAACGATTTAATGAAGTCTCGTCCTGTTAATCCTCGCGGAAAAGAATCAAACTGAGTGCAATAACCGAGCTTGCGGAAAAGCTGCTCCGGTTGGTCTGTCGGGATTCCGAGAACGGAAATACTGCCGCGGCTGGGGCGAAGCAGTCCCGTCATTAGATTCATTAGTGTTGACTTCCCCGCTCCGTTAGGGCCCACCAAACTGGTGATCCCGGATGAGATCTCAAGATTCACGCGGTTTACTCCGAGTATCTCTCCATAAAACTTGGAGACATCGTCGAAGATCACCATTGTTGCTGAAGACGTTTCCATTCAAACAAATCCTGTTACCTTTTAGAATCGGAACTGGTCCCGGTTTCAACGACTTGGCGGCACAATTACCACCTCTCAGCCAACGCACCGTGACAGGCAGGAATGCCTGTCCTACTTTACTACTTCGTATGCCTTGACCTTTCTGGAAAGTAGAGCAAGGCAAATCGCACACACTACAAACAGCGCCAACCACGAAGACCAGAGTGGCGGCTCATTCATGACTATATCGATGCCGCGATCGAAATCCTGCATGTGTCCGGTGGCGCGGACAAAAGTGCCGAAGAGTCCGGCGGAAACATTTTTCATTAGCGCGCCCAGGCTGATGATGTTGCCCCACCGCGTCAAAAAGATGTTGTTTATTACTTCGCCGAAGACTGAGGGAATGAAAAATATGCCCAGCAGCATTGCACTTGCGACGACTCGCCATTTCACCAGGGCCGACACCGCCTGCGACAGCAACGACAGCAACAAAATCCAAACGACGCTGCCGAGAAAGATCGCGCTGGCAAGCCACAGATTGTCGACAAACCAGCTCGCCCCTTCGAGATACGCCTGAAAACAAAACAGCAATAGCTGTGGAACCCACGTTATCGCCGAAAGCAGAATCAACAACACCGACATTTTCCCAAGCACATATTCTGTGCGCGAAAATGGCCGGCACAGATAGAGTGGCAAGGCGTTGTTTCTAAGATCGCGTGCTACCAACGGCGGCCCGACCAGCAAGGTCACAAAGAAGGCAAAACTGGCTTGCAGGTTTACAAACGTCTGAAAGAAAAAAGCGTCAATAGGAATCAGCTCTCTTACGTCTACTTTCAAAATAGCCAATGCGTTTACATTGTGATGGAGATAGATAAGAATTGCCTCAATCAAAAGCGGTGCAAAGCAGATGACGAAAAAAGTCGTGAAGAGTTTCGACTTGAAAACGTCCCGAAAGGCATGCCGCGGGATTATCAGAAAGCGACTCCATTCAGGAGTTAACTTGCCGAGATAGGGTTTGTAGTTATGCTCATAAACTGCCATGTCCGTTCTCCATCGCTTTCAGGAATATGTCTTCCAGGGAATCGCGCTTGTAATTAAGGCTTCTGATTTGCACGTCTTGCTGAGACGCGATGCGATAAATATCGCGCACCTCGATCCCTTGCGGTAATACCACTTTGACGCGATGATCTCCTGTTAATGCATATTCGCAACCGAGCTTGCCAAGAGCCTCAGCAAACTTCTCTTGATCGCCACGCGTTTCCAACAACAGGAACTTGCGGTTTGACTTGCGTTCTTCCTCGAGGTTGCAGTAAACGGCCAGGCGGCCGTCTTTCAAAATCAATATTTCTTCGCAACATTCTTCTACGTCGCGCAGCAGGTGTGACGATAGAAGGATGTGGGCCTTCCCACTATCGCGAATCTCACGCACCAATCGGATCATTCGTTGACGAGCGGGCGGATCCAGGCCATTGGTTGGTTCATCCAGAAAAATCAGCTGCGGACCGTGGACGATTGCCTGCGCCAATTTGGCCAGCTGTTTCATACCAAGAGAATATGTATCAAGACCGCGATAACGCGCTTCGCCCAGTCCTACGTAAAAAAGCGCCTCATGCGCGCGCTCGAGCGCGGCTTCGGGCGGCAAGCCAGAGAGTTCCGCCATTAACCGTACAAAACGCACAGCGCTCATGTTCGCGATAAACGAATCGCGTTCGGGCATGTAACCGACCAATGATCGAATTTGTTTCGCCTGAGAAGTAATGTCCTGGCCGAAGATATGCGCGGTGCCTGAGGATGGAGCGTGGAACCCTAGCAGCGTATGAATAAGCGTGGTCTTGCCCGCGCCATTTGGACCAAGCAGTCCGATGGCGCGTCCTCGCAATTCGCCTTGCAGATTTTGAAGAATTGGACGCCCGCCAAATTTGACGCTCAGGTCGTTGAGATCTATGACCGGTGCGAAATTAGCAGGATTTCGAAGGCTTGCTTGTTCCGGGACCGTCGCAGCTACCGCCATCTTGAAGACTTTATATCCCTATTCTGATAATTCCAAACAAAAGCGAAGCCGAACGCCGTGCCCATCAGCACGAACGCACCAATGAATGCAAACGCTTCTGCGGTCCCTAAAGTTCTACCAATTGCCAGAATGCCGATCAAAAAAACCGGAAGGTTAATAATCAGAGCAGAGGCAAACGGGAAAAGAGCGGCGGGCCGGCAACCACCGAGAAGTTTACGTAACCAGAACAAAGATGGAGCATACGCAAGCGAGAAGAGCAGTGCGGCGATGATCAGTGAAGTAATTGTGGCACCTTTAATGCCGGCCTTGCTAAAGCTTTCGCCCTCGACCACAAAGAACGTGAGCAGCAGAACTGAGAGCCCAAGTAGCCATGATCCAAGCGAGAGGGAGATGAGTTTCATAGGACCTCCGGTCCAAGTTAAGCTAATCGCGACCGCTGGGAGCCCGGAAGTGCGAGGTCACAGGCCCGCTTGGGGGGGCTCGATTCGCTCGCAATTCCAAACTGCCGACTACTGCTTAGTTCCGCCCATTCAGGTCCGGCGCTGAGCTATTGGCGCGAAGATACTTTTCAGATTCCCCATAGTCGAGCGAGTTCACTGCCACACCATCGTCGCTAATGAGCACGGAATCGCCAGTGCGCAGCTTGCCGCGGTCGACCCCGTTAATATTTACTTTGTCGCCTTTGATCGAAACCTTGAGACCGTTTCCTGCTGTGCTAATCCCCGCGTATTCAAACGTCGGCTCCGATGCCTGCTTGTCAATGTAATACTTCTTTTCAAATCCATGGCGCGATACGGTGACGTTGTGGGAGCCGACCTGAACAATCTTTCGATTAGAGCAAGCTGCCATAAGAGTTGGCAGTCCAACAAGCATGATGCTCAGTGTTAGAGACACTTGGAATTTCTTGAAGAGATTTAGCATGTCCATTCCTTTCTATGTAGGACAGGTCTGCTGCAATAGGGCCGAATGCTCGTAAGCTTTGACAGGTATTTCAATCGTCTTTGCGGCCCTTCGGGTCGCCGTTGCATTCTTTGCGGTTTTGCGTCCTGGCTGCCGTGAAGAAATACCTAAAAGGGCGAAAGTTCTCAAAGGCCCGCAAAAAATAGCCAACCAGCGGGATCCCCGGACGGGCAGCCCGCGTGGGGTGGTAGGACAGGCAGGAAATGTCTGTCCTACTTTTTCATGCCCTGCTGAAGGATGTGTTGAATTTCCAGCGAGTTTGGCACTCCAAGTAGAGTTGCCGGACTCAGTCCAAATGGCCCACCCTCGGTGTTGGCGGCGAAAGTAATGCTGTCACCCTGGGCGTAAGCATAAGCCAGCGTTGGTGGCATGTCTGCAGCCATGGCCTTGATCGCCTGCTGCTGTTCCTGCGGCAGATTACCCGCGGAGCTGGCTAGGCGGTCCGCAAAGGGCTGCAC
>JALYXE010000076.1 GCA_030947265.1 Acidobacteriota bacterium | reverse complement strand
CTCCTGCGCTATACAAACGCGGCGATGCGCGGTCTGCCAATAAAAGGGAACCAGCTTAACGCCAGGTACATCTGGACGTTGTTTGTGGTAGTGCTCTCATTCTGGGTCTTTCGCAACACGCCATTCTACCCATTTCCTATCTGATTGAATGGATCAAAAAACGCTGACTAAAGGATGGAGTTAAATCTTATGCGTTTACTTCTTGCCCTCCTCCTGTCGTTTGCATTCACGGCCGCTTCTTACCCGCAGCAAATCAAGATTGGGCGTAAAGATCCCGCCCGTGGTGCAGTACGTAGTAATCGACCAGTTCATACCTTTTCAATTGTCGCGCGCGATTCGAATACAGGCGAATTAGGCGTTGCTGTTCAATCTCACTGGTTTTCCGTGGGGTCAATAGTTCCATGGGTTGAAGCCGGCGTAGGCGCAGTGGCAACGCAGTCATTTGTGGATCCCAGTTACGGCAAGCTTGGCCTGGAGCTAATGCGCACTGGAAAGAGTGCGCCGGACGCGTTGAAATCGTTGCTTGCGGGCGACGAAGGCCGCGACGTGAGGCAAGTGGCGATGATTGATGCGCAGGGTCGCGTCAATGCCTGGACCGGGAAAAACGACATTTACGCAGCCGGGCATTTTGTTGGTACTAACTTTTCTGTGCAGGCGAATCTGATGCTTAACGACAAGGTGTGGCCCGCCATGGCTTCGGCATTTCAGAGTGCTAAAGGCGACCTTGCTGATCGGATGCTTGCGGCATTGGACGCCGCCCAATCAGTCGGCGGCGACATCCGCGGCAGGCAATCCGCCGCGCTCATCGTGGTGACTGGAAAACCCACGGGGCAGGGATGGAAAGATCGACTCTTTGATCTGCGTGTCGACGACAGTGCAGAACCGTTGCAGGAATTGCGGCGTCTCGTAACTTTGCAACGCGCATACAATCATATGAACGCGGGTGACCTGGCGGTTGAGAAGAAAGACAATGAAGGCGCGCTGCGGGAATATGGAGCGGCTGAAAAACTTGTTCCTGATAGCGCAGAAATGATCTACTGGCATGCAGTTGCTCTCGTAAACATGGGACGCGTGGACGAATCGCTACCGCTGTTTCGAAGAGTTTTTGCGATAGACAAGAATTGGGCAACGTTGACGCCGCGCTTACCGAAACCAGGACTCCTGCCAGACGACGGAAAATTGATCGAGCGGATTTTATCAGTGGCGAAGTAGACAATAACTCGACGACAAAAGGCGTATTGGACTGATTAGGCGTTCCGCACATCAGGCGGCAGAGCCGCACGCACCAGGATTGGATTAATGAAGGGTATTTTAGTTACAGGCGGTGCGGGTTTCATTGGATCGCATCTTGTCGATCGTTTGCTCTTAGAGGGCGAATGGCAGGTTTCTGTCGTCGACGATTTCAATGATTTTTACGACCCTGCCATCAAGCGTGAAAATGCGAAGCTCCACAAGAACAATCCGAACTACCATTTATTCGAAGCTAACATTCGAGACAAGGCGGCGCTGGAGAAGGTTTTCGGCAAAGTTTTTAGTAGCGCCGATTTCCAATGCATTGTCCATCTCGCTGCACGCGCGGGCGTTCGACCCTCTCTTCGACAGCCTCAGCTTTATGCGGAAACAAACATCGAAGGTACGTTGAACCTTCTCGAGATCGCCCGGTCCCACGACATTAAGCAATTTGTTTTCGGCTCGTCGTCATCTGTGTACGGCATAAATGCAAAAGTGCCCTTTAGCGAAGACGATCCCATTCACCAGCCAATCTCGCCTTACGCGGTAACGAAAGCTGCCGGTGAGTTGCTCTGCCACACGTACTCGCATCTTTATGGCATTCGCTGTGTCTGTTTACGCTTCTTCACCGTTTATGGGCCACGGCAGCGCCCAGACCTTGCCATTCATAAATTCGCGCGCTTAATAAGCGAAGGCAAACCAATTCCAGTTTTCGGTGATGGCTCGACGCGCCGCGATTACACATTCATCGACGACATAATCGCCGGCGTCAGGGCAGCTATTAGCTACGACAGCAGCGCTTACGAAGTCATCTACC
>JALYXE010000046.1 GCA_030947265.1 Acidobacteriota bacterium | reverse complement strand
GCTCAAGCCTTCGCATGCGAGCCGCTTGATTCACGATGTGCAGCACCTCGGCTGCATCCAGCGGCTTTTCGAAAAACCCGTAAGCGCCGCGCTTTACCGCCTCCAGGGCGGCGCGCTTCGAATTTGTCCCAGTAATCACTACGACTTGAACCGGTGGATGAGTGGCGCGCGCAGCCTCAATAATTGCCAAGCCTTCGGTAATGCCTTCCAAGTGAGGCGGCAGATGAAGATCGCTTACGACAACATCGATCTTTTCTTGTTGCAGCAGCGTCAGTGCCCCGGCGCGACAAGAAGACTCGAGCACGCGATAGTCTGAGTTAAGCGTCCAGAAGAGACCACGACGTACCGCCTCATCGTCGTCTACCACAAGGACGGTTTCTTTGAGCTGGTTTTCGTTGATTTGCTTTTCTTTGCCCATCTTGAATTTCGGCAAACGAGTGCAACGCGCTCATTAAGCAGAAAGCGTCTTAAAACGACTTTGAACGACTGGGCAAACTAACTGTGAGATTGGTTGTGCGGCTCTTTTAACCGTGTCCGTCGATTGTGGCCGATGGTAGCACGACCCTAAAGGTAGTTCCAGCGCCCTCTCGCGAGTCGACCTCGATCGACCCGCCATTTGCTCTGACTACTTCGCGGCAGGTGTAAAGACCGAGACCCACGCCTCTCGTTTTGGTGGTAGCGAAGGGACGAAAAAGTTTCTCTTCGATGAAGCGTTGACTCATCCCCTCGCCCGTGTCGCTGACGCTAAAGAATGGTTTTCCATCGACAGTTTTACCGGCCACGACGCTTAAGGTCCCATTCTTTCTATGCATTGTCTCCAGCGCATTGATGATCAAATTCTCAACCACCTTATTCATTCGCTCCACGTCAACGAGGGCAAAAAGGGATTCCGGAAGGTTGATTTTGATCTCATGGTTGACCCGAGCGGGCTCGGCCGTCAGCGAGATGACCCGCTTTAACATAGGTACCAGGTCTACCGGCCTGGGTCTTTGGTGTTCGCCACTTAGAGTAGTAACCGGAGTGCTCAGTCGAGCAACCAGTGCCCTCAAGTTCTCTGTGGCGCTCGTAAGAGATTTCATGGCGTCGGCGCGAAATTCTTTGTTATCAAAATGTCGCTCCATGTTTGTCACGGTTAGCGATAGAGTTTCGATGGCGTTCTTCAGATCGTGAGTAAGAATGGCGGACAGCCTGACAAAGGATTGAAACTGTCGCGTTTCAGATTCGCGCGCGAACTGTTCGCGAAGCTGTTTAGTCATCAAACCAACGTTGTCAGCAAGAGGGCGAAGGTCGTCGCTCGATTGCAATTCGATGCGATGGCCCAGATTGCCGCCGGCGATGGCAGCCACACTCTCAGTTATCCGCTCGATGCGCTGTGTATTGCGTTCCGAGTAGTGACTCAGGAACAAGCCCTCGGCCAGGCCGATCAGGATCGAAATGCCGATCAGGATCCAGCCCTCACGCTTCGGAACGCGTGCTGCAAGCGAGTAGTTGCGAGCCACGGCCAAAAAAACATCAAATGATTTAACTGGCGCGTAGGTGGCAAGCCATTTTTCGCCGGCGGGAGACTCGAAAAATTTCCAACCGCTTTGTCCCGACATCATCGCTTCGGCAACCGGTACAAAGTAAGGCATCGAACTGCTGACCGGTTGGTGCCTGATGGCCTGGTTCGTGTGATAAACGATCCGCCCGAATGCGTTCAGCACTATGATTTTCCGTTGCGGCTCCCCCGGACTAATGGCCATTTCTGCCGCCGGTAGATCCCATTTACGCGTGGCCTCAGACATGAGCGAGTCCAGCCTGATATCTGCAACCAGGGCCTCGCGAGCACGGAGATCTTTGTCACTCGCGTACACAGGGGCGCTGCACCGCAGAGTTTTACCTAATGAGGGATGCGGTACGACTGAGCAAATCACCTCGTTCGGCTCCGCGGTCCATACCCTTTCGTCGGGTTCAATCTTGTTGAGGAGCCAATCTGTTGTCTGAAAGACGATCGAACCATCCAGTTTCGATTGTAATTGGTCCACGAAGAGCGGCTGCCGGTCCGATCCGAAGACGACTAAGCTGGCGAAGTACTTTCGGCTACTACCCAGTGCAGCCGTCAACTCCTCTCTTCTGTCGGGCGGCGGGGCCTCTCTCTTAACAGGCCTGGGCACGTATGAAAACGATGGTTGACTCGCGCCGCCTTTGAGCACTCCCGCTTGCTCTCTGGCGGCCCTTAAGTAAGCCCGCAGCTCACGCGAGCGTGAGAGGGTCATCAGATCGATTTCGCGATCGTGCTCAATTCCCTCGAATTCGCGCATCGCGCTTGCCAGTTCAACGGCGAGATCATCGCGTATCAATTGGTTGGTGATTTTCAAACCGTTGCGAAAACTCATGAGGCTAAGCGCCACTAAAGGTAAGCTGCAGAGGAGGAACAAGGTGAGAAAAAGTTTAGGGCGAACGAGCAACGTAAGCACTCCTTGCAAGAAATCTGGCAAGGATAGTAGCGCATGGGCTGTTGTTTGCTTAAGGAAAAGGCCGGCGGACCCTTAATCGACCGGAACGCGTCCAAACTGGGCCAATAGCGGTCTAAGCGATTCAATAATTATCGCGTGCGCAACGCCATTGCTGGCCACCACGCCATTGCGATTCTGTACCTCAACCTTGTTGTAGCTAAGTGGCCGCCCGAAGATATCGGTCAGGCACCCGCCTGCCTCATGCAAAATAATTTCGGGAGCGCACGTGTCCCATTGTTTTGTTCGCGGTGATAAATGTACGTAGAGG
>JALYXE010000040.1 GCA_030947265.1 Acidobacteriota bacterium | reverse complement strand
CGTTATCTGGGAGGACTCTCCAGTATCGGCGCCGGAAGCGAGGCGTAATATATTTGTGTATTACGAACCGCCGGTGACACCTGCCCCGGCAGCTTCTGTTCCGACCCCAACCCCTACGCCTGTTCCTCCAGTGTTGCTTGCAACCCTCGCGCCCGCTAACGTTTACGCGCGGACCGGAGACTTTACGCTGGAACTTGCCGGCGACAAATTTACGCCCCAGATGCGAGTTTTGATCGACAATAACGAACTGCCAACTCGGTACCTCGGTCCTCAGCAACTTTCTGCTCCGGTGCCCGCTGCAGTTATTGCGAACCCAGGCGCGCGCCAGGTGATGCTAAGATCTGCTGATGGCAAGCTCTATTCAAATACGGCAACGCTTAACGTGGCTGCTCCCCCGACACCTAATTACACGTACGTCGGAATTATTGGCACGATCCGGCACATTGACACGGCAATACTGCAAGACAAAGCTAGCAAAGACACGCTGAACGTCCAGCGTGGTGACGTTCTCGGAGGAAGGTTTCGCGTTACGAGCATTTCTGAGAAAGAGTTGGTCCTTGTCGATACGAACCTCAAGATCAAACATACGCTCGCTTTGACGAGCCAGAGTGATAGAGGCAACCCATCGCTGCGTCCGACACCTAAAGTAGAAAGCGAAGACGATGAACCTTAGAGATGGACCATACCACAAGATATGGCCTACGCCAGCGGGGCTTCTGGGACCGCGTCCTGCCCGCTCGGCAAGCTCAGCGCACCGCTGCGAGGACGGTTATACGCTTGTGGCCCTCCTCGCACTGATGACGGTGCTCGCCCTCTTTGCGATGGCCGCCGCACCGCGCATCGTTCAACAGACTCAAAGAGAGAGAGAGATCGAAACGATCTTTCGTGGAGAACAAGTGGCCGAAGCGATTCGTGTTTACTATTCTTATCAGCAACGCAAGGTGGGCAAACGCGATGCTGCACTACCCACTTCGATCGATCAACTACTCGAGGGCGTGCCAAGTGGTACAAAGAAGGTTCAGATACTTCGAGCATCGGCCGCGCGCGATCCTCTTTCAGATTCTGGTGAATGGAGATTGATTCGCCCACGCTCGTCAGCTCTAGCGGACTTTCAGCGCTCGCTAATGTTGTTTACGCAAAATTTCAAGCCCACCACTCATGACCCGCAACTTAAAGAAGCAGAACAAGTTATGGCGCCCCCGGTCTTGCCGACAATGGGTATCGCGCTAACTGGAGTGTCGTCGTCAGGAGATGATGATTCCACAGGGCCTTTCATTGGCGCCGCCAGTCGCAGCAAGAGTCCTTCTGTGATCTATTATTACGGGATTGATCGACACGACGGATGGATCTTCACCCCTCTCTTCAGGTAGCCACGCGGCTACGCTAAAGTTATACAAAAAGCATTCATCTCTTCCACATCCAAACTAAGCTCGACAAACCAATTCGGCTTGAAGAACAACGAGACTCGCTCGGTTCGCGAGGCTAGCGCGGACTCGTTTTCATGATCAGTTAGCGAGAGAATCTTGTCTGGCTGTCGCAATCGTGGCTGCCGGCGTGTAAATATTTTTCACCATACCAGCAATAAGTTGTTGACATCGTGGACATTTACGGTTATATACCAAGATGTTGTGCGCTGTTTACTCTAGCCCACAAGACAGAAGCAAGCACAGCATCTTGTGGTCAGGACTTGAAAATCTAAATCTGGAAAAGAAGGAGCAACTAAGAATGGCAACTAAAAAAGGTGGAAAGAAGGCAGCGAAAAAGGGTGGCGGCAAGAAGTCAGCAAAGAAGGGCACGAAGAAGGCCGCCAAGAAGAGATAACTCGGACGAGTACGTTACAACAGCAACCCTCAACTGGCGCACACAAACTTCTGAGGCCAGCGAGGCCTTTCAAAAGGAACGACGAGGACTTCAACTGAATCTCTCGTCGTTCCTTTTGTATTTTTCAGTGCACTTTTCCGTTTAGATCTTCTACTGAAGTTTTGATCTGAGACAACTGGTAGCTGATTAGCCCGCGGTCTTTGGCTGTGATGATTCGCGTTGCGCTTGTAGAACCTGAGATTCCGCCGAATACCGGTAATGTCGCGCGATTGTGCGCTGCCAATAACGTTCCCCTGCACATCGTAGGCGTGACTGGTTTTCGCCTGGATGACAAAGCGGTCCGCCGAGCTGGGCTGGATTATTGGCCTGAGGTCATGTTACGCCGGCATACAAACGTTGAAAATCTGCTCGAATTCTTGCCTCAAGCTCGCTTCTTGTATCTTACGACCAAGGCGGAAAAAAGTTATACCGATTGGGTCTTTGGCCCTGAGGATTGCATCGTTTTCGGGAGTGAAACGCGTGGTTTACCCGCACACCTACTTGCCGCAAATTGGGATAGGTGCCTCACCATTCCCATGCTTAACCCAAAAGTCCGTAGTCTAAATCTGGCGACTGCCGTCGGCGTAGTTCTTTACGAAGCATTGCGCCAGAGCGGAGCAATTGGAAAGGCTAAACAGTAAGAGCGAAGCATTGCCCGACAGATGGCGTCGTTCTGAGAAGAGGCTAGGCTCGTCGTGGGGGTTCTTGAGATCAAAATGATAAGATGTTTGTTTTCGTTCTGATTAGAATTCAGAAGCGATCCTATCTGTGTAGAGGAATAATGAGCCAGGAAAGAAAAGATATTCGCAATATCGCAATCATTGCTCACGTTGACCACGGCAAGACTACTCTGGTGGATGCCATGCTGCGACAGTCGGGAACCTTCCGCGAGAACGAGCAGGTTCGTGACCGAGTTATGGACTCGATGGATTTAGAACGCGAGCGCGGGATCACAATTATGGCGAAGAACACGTCAGTACATTATCGGAATGTGAAAATCAACATCGTAGACACGCCCGGGCACGCCGACTTCGGCGGTGAAGTTGAACGCGTGCTGAAGATGGTAGACGGAGTGATGCTGCTGGTTGATGCGGCGGAAGGCTGCCTGCCCCAAACTCGGTTCGTTCTACGGAAGGCTTTAGAGGCGCGCCTCCCGGCGATCGCGGTCGTTAACAAGATTGATCGCCACGATGCGCGGCCTGAAGAAGTGGTGAATGAGATCTACGAACTTTTTCTGGATCTCGATGCGACCAATGAGCAGATCGAGTTTCCTATTCTTTATTCGGTCTCGCGTGAAGGCATAGCAAAAAGGAAACTCGCCGATGAATCCAGGAATCTCCAGCCTTTGTTTGATCAGATCGTGGAAACAATACCCGCGCCGAGACAAATCAGAAATGATTCTTTGCAGTTGCTGGTGGCAAATCTCGATTACAGCGAATATGTGGGCCGATTGGCAATTGGACGAATTTTCTCAGGAGAGATTGCCATCGGGGACCAGGTGACAGTTGCAAAACCTGATGGCTCTTTTCAAAAAGTGCGCATCTCGCAGCTTTATGCTTTTGAAGGTTTGAAGCGAGAACCTATCCAGAGCGCTGGATTTGGTGAAATAGTCGCCCTGGCCGGCATCGACAATATTGAGATAGGCGACACGATAACATCCGTAGATAATCCCCAACCCCTACCGATTATTGCAGTGGATGAGCCGACGATCTCTATGATTTTCGGAGTGAATAATTCTCCATTTGCGGGCAAGGACGGACGGTTTGTAACATCACGTCAGGTGAAGGAACGTCTGGACAAGGAGATTCTGGGCAATGTGGCCATCCGCGTCGAGGAGACCGAGTCGCCGGACCAGTTCAAAGTCTCGGGACGCGGCGAATTGCAATTATCTATCTTAATCGAAATGATGCGTCGCGAAGGCTATGAGATGCAGGTCTCGAAGCCGGAGGCAATCACACGAGAAAACAACGGCCGTACTCTCGAGCCAATTGAGCAGGTCGTGATTGATTGTCCGGAAGAGTTTATTGGTGTTGTCACGGAAGCTGTGGGACGTCGCAAAGGACAGATGACCAAGATGGTCAATCATGGAACAGGTCGCGTGCGCCTCGAATTTGAGACACCGTCCCGCGGGCTGATTGGGTTTCGCAATGAGTTTTTGACTGAGACCAAGGGGACCGGCCTGCTCAATACGTTGTTTCTCCGTTGGGACGATTGGCAGGGAGTTTTGCGCGGTCGCTCCACAGGCTCTCTGGTCGCTGACCGCACTGGCGAAACCACGACCTACGCGCTTTTCAATCTACAAGAGCGAGGAACCCTGTTTATCCGTCCTGGAACAAAAGTGTATGAGGGAATGATAATAGGTGAGAATGCGCGGGCTGTTGATCTCGACGTCAACGCGATCAAAGAAAAGAAGTTAACCAACATGCGCGCTGCCTCGGCCGATGAAGCGATGCGTCTCGTGCCTCCGAAGGAGCTCTCACTGGAGCAAGCCATTGAGTTTATTGGCGACGATGAACTGGTGGAAGTTACCCCGCAGAATATTCGCCTGCGCAAAAGAGTGCTCCGGCC
>JALYXE010000036.1 GCA_030947265.1 Acidobacteriota bacterium | reverse complement strand
CATCATGATCACGCGCGACGGCGAGGCGAAGATTCTCGACTTCGGACTGGCAAAGTTAATTGAGCCCCCGCAGCAGATGGGTGGTGATGACGGAGTTTTGAGTGAGGTCGCCACAGCCAGGATATCGCAACACTCCATACCCGGAATGGTGATGGGCACGGTTGGCTACATGTCGCCGGAGCAGGCGCAGGGGCAGGTGCGTGAGCTAGACCACCGCTCCGACATCTTCTCCTTCGGCTGCATTCTCTACGAAGCCGCGACTGGGCTGAGAGCCTTCGAGGGTAAGGATGTGCTGGACTCGCTGCACAAGATCGTGTACGCGCCCACGCCGCAGATTAAAGACATCAATGCCGATGCGCCGGACGAGTTGCAAAGGATCGTCCGCAGGTGTCTGGCGAAAGAGCCCGACAAGCGATACCAGTCAATCAAAGATGTAGGCATTGAATTGGAAGAACTCCGGCAGGAGTTAAAGGGCTTTCCCGAATTTGAGCAGACCGTCCAACCGGCGGCAGGCGGCAGGTCGGTAAGCTCCGACGCGCAGGCAAAAACAGAGGGCGCTTACCCATCAGCAATCGGCACGGCGGAGATTGGAGCCTCGCGGCCGACATCAAGTGCCGAATATGTCGTCAGCGGAATCAGCCGCCATAAGCGCGCGGCGCTGGCTGCTCTGCTGGTTGTAGCAGGAATCGCGGCGGTGAGTTGGTATTACTTCCACTCTCAAAACTCTAAGGTGGCCATTCACTCCATCGCGGTCTTGCCTTTCACTAATGTGAGTAAAGACACGGAAATGGAATATCTATCTGACGGCATCTCGGAGAGCCTCATCAACAGTCTCTCGCAACTGCCCGACGTTAAGGTAATCGCGCGCAGTTCCGCCTTCAAATACAAGGGCACAGAGATTGACATGAAGGAAGTGGCGAAAGCATTAGGTGTCGAAGCGATCTTAACCGGAAGGGTCACACAGCGCGGCGAGAACCTATCGATCAGCGTCGAACTTGTGAATGCGAGCGATAAGACGCAGATGTGGGGCGAGCAGTACGACCGCAAGATGTCAGACTTGCTAGCAATCCAGCACGAGATTGCGCGCGAGATTGTCGAGAAACTAAAGCTCAAAGTTTCGGGCGAAGAGAAAGGGCCTGCCAAACACTACACCGAGAGCAACGAGGCTTATCAGCTCTATTTGAAAGGCCGCTTCTACTGGAACAAACGAGAGAAGGAGTCGAACAAGAAATCAATCGAGTATTTCAATCAGGCGATTGAAAAGGATCCGAGCTTCGCGCTGGCCTACGCGGGGTTGGCCGACAGCTATTTAGTTCCAGCCAACCCGCTGCCGTCGAGAGAAAAAATGGTCAAAGCGAAAGCGGCAGCGATGCGGGCATTAGAACTAGACGAGACGCTGGCCGAAGCACATGCCTCACTAGGGCGTGTCGCGGCCCGATACGCTTGGGACTGGACGGCCGCTGAGAAGGAATTCAAGCGCGCCATTGAGCTGAACCCGCGTTATGCGACAGCTCACCAATGGTACGGCGGATACTTAGAGACAATGGGTCGCCTTAATGAAGCACTCGCACAAAGGAATCTGGCCCTGGAATTGGATCCGCTCTCGCTCGTCATCAACTTCGAGGCAGGGTTGGGACTCTACTATGATCGCAGGTACGACCAGGCGATCGAACAATTCCAAAAGACGCTGGAATTGGATCCGAATTTCTCGCCGCCGCAGGGGTTCCTTCTCGCGGCTTATGAGCAAAAGGGGATGTACGATAAAGCCATCGCTGAATCCAAGCTCGCGATCTCCCAGAAGGGCAGTGAATGGCCAATGGCAATGGCTGCGCTCGGCCGTGTCTATGCGGTGTCCGGTAAGAAAGCCGAGGCGCAGGCCGTGATCAATCAGCTCAAGCAGCCATCCCCAGAGGAACATGTCCTCCCGTACGCCATAGCCCTTGTCTACGCGGGTCTCGGCGAGAAGGACCAGGCTTTTGCCTGGCTGGAAAAAGCGTATGAGGAGCGCGCGTTTGCAATTACGCAGGGACTTAAGAGGGACCCGAGATGGGACAGCCTACGCTCAGACCCACGCTTCCAGGACTTGATGCGGCGCGTCGGACTCCCGCCGTAATTTGCGTTGCACTTTTGCTTATCGGCAAAGGTGACATTGGAGATATCGCCTGCGCCACGCTTCCTTTCTGCCTGTTCGTATGATCATGCATGCTGTGTAATCAACACTTGGCTAAGCGCTTGCACTGGACCGGAATCAGCGTGCCTCAACTGACAACTTGCCGCGCTAATAATGATAGGGGCAGTTGTCTTCCGGCCGCCGAGATACTGTGTTGGTTGTCAAGCAGATTTTGCTATTCCTGGATCGAAGGGGCGTCCTGATTTCAAACACGCATAGGCAATAAGGATTAGCTTGCGTATCGTCGCTCCGATCACACGCATCATGCTCTTCCCTCTTTGCCGTAAGCCTTGGGCCCAATGTTGAAAGAAGGCGCTACATCTCAAGGTGGTGATGGCGGGAACACCAAACACAATTGTGCCCTATGACGCCCCACAGGTTGATTACTGGGATCGGGTTGCACACGAGAAGCGATTTTCACACCCGTTAAGGCTGGACTGGCTTGAGCAATATTTGAAGAACCCGAGAGCCAGAATCCTTGATTATGGCTGTGGCTATGGGCGCGCACTCGCTGAACTTTCTCGCGCGGGCTACCGGAACCTCATCGGCGTAGATTTCTCAGAAGGCATGCTTGCCCGCTGTAGCATGGAAGTTCCGAGCGCCAGCCTGATACGTAACGACGGAGACGGCTTTCCAATAAAGGACGGTTGCTTTGATGCAGTGTTGCTCTTTGCTGTGCTCACCTGCATTCCTGACAGCGACGCTCAACGGGTGTTGCTAACAGAAGCAGAGCGCGTGCTGCGCCCGGGTGGGTTGCTTTACGTTAGTGATCTCTTAGTTAACGATGACAAACGCAATCGCGAACGATATGAGCGATACGCAGCAATGTATGGATGCTACGGCGTCTTCGAACTGCCGGAGGGCGTGGTTGTGCGGCATCATCGTAGGGAATGGATTGAGGAAATAACTCGTCCGTTCGAACAACTGGAATATCAACTTTTTGATGTGACGACAATGAATGGGAATGTATCCGCAGCCATTCAGTACCTGGGCCGGAAGGCTAAATGACCGAGCAAGCGTCACAAACTGACGGTACTGTTATTTTCAAAGACGTGCCTCTCGGTGGCGACGGGCCTCTCTGGTCGACGGGCGTCTATTTGAAGTGCGGTGACCTGCCACCGCTTTGGTCGGCTGCGACCTGTCGCAGCCCTGGGACACTGAATCCAGCGTACGAAGCGGCGTCAAGCCGCCGCGGGCAAAAGCGCCGCCAAGCCGGCGCACTCCAAAGAGAAGCACGTTTCAAAAGTGCAAGCTGAAGACCAACATGACGCGCCAGATAAAGGAGACAGCAACTTGTCAGCTAAAACGCTTCGCGTGATCGGAATTCTGTTTCTCGCGCGCGCAATCATTTCAAAACTGACAGTGTCAGATGCGAATTGTATTGAGCGGAGCGATAGACTCGCTGCGTAGCTTTATGAAAATCCGCGTCCTTACCCAGCTTATAGTTTGCCATGAACTTTTGCGGGTTACGCGCGACCAGCGGGAACCACGTACTCTGGATCTGCACCATGATACGGTGGCCCTTCTTGAAGGTGTGAACAATGCCCGGCATCACATATGAGATTTTCGCTGGCAGGTTTGGCTTCAGCGGCTCTGGCTTCTCAAAGCTGTTGCGAAAGCGCGCTGGAAACGGTTCGCCACGCAGAAGCATTTCGTAGCCGCCCGGCTGAAACACGCATGCTGGCGCACCCTCAGGCGGTTTAACCCCCTTCGGGTATTCGTAATCGTCCGGAAAAACGTCGATCAGCTTAACGACGAAATCCGAATCCGTCCCACTCGAAGAAATAAACAGATCGGGCTTTATGTCACCCGCAACCGTCATGTCTTCGGACAAAGGCTCTGTCTGGTAGACAAGTACGTCCGGGCGTCCCGCCACAAAGCGTTGATCTTCGGTCATGAAATCCCTTGGGTAATTGAGCGTGATCTTTTGCGTGTAGGGCACCGGATGCATCGGGTCGCTTACGTATTCGTCATACGACCCCGCATTCGAGAGAGTTGGAGCGGGGCTAAACGATAACTTTCCACCAGGAAGCAAATAGAGCTGCGTCTCTTTAGAGCCCGCGGGCGTCCAGCTGGCAAAGTCTCGCCACTCGTTCGCGCCTGTATCGAAGGCGTTGACCTCCTTGATTTGAGAAATGTCGCCTTTGTCTTTCAAGAAATAGTTGAAAAAGGTCAATTCAAAGTGCGCGCGGTAATAGATTGAAGTCTGCTGCCTAAAGTAAGCAGTGCCGAGCCAGTCGCCGTCAGAGCGCGACCAACCTCCATGAAACCATGGGCCTATTACGAGGACGTTAAAGATACCTGGATTCAGGCGTTCGACATTCTCGTAAACTTTGAGCGCCCCGTAAAGATCTTCATTATCGTACCAACCCCCCACCGTCATCACTGCGGTCTTGATATTCTTCAGGTTGGGTAAAATGTTCCGCTCCTTCCAAAACTGATCATAATTTGGATGGGCCATCAACTCGTCCCAGAACTTGATACGCGTGCCCAGTTGTCTCTGATAGATGTCGCCGGAGTTAGACAGTCCGCCCATGTCCAGGTACAACTTGTAGCCATCCTGCGTTCCGAACTTGAACGTCTTAAGATAGTCGTTAGTCGCGGTCGCCACCGGGCGCGGCTGACCGAAGTTAGAAAAGAAAGCGTAGTTCTGAGCGAGAAAGAGCGCGCCATTGTGGTTCATATCGTCGCCATGGAACCAGTCGGAAACAGGTGCCTGCGGCGAGATGGCTTTCACTGCCGGGTGGTTGTCAATTCCCGCCATCGAAGTGTAGAAGCCCGGATACGAAATTCCCCAAACGCCGACGCGCCCGTTGTTGTTAGGAATGTTTTTGACCAGCCAATCAACTGTGTCGTAAGTATCTGTGGTCTCGTCAATTTGTTTACCTGTTTTGTGCGCGATATATGGGCGCACGTCGACGAATTCACCCTCGCTCATCCAGCGGCCACGCACGTCCTGATAGACGAAAATGTAGCCTTCGTTTTGAAACAGCAACGACGGCCCCAGCGAGGTTTTGTACGCATCTGGTCCATACGGCGCAACGCTGTACGGCGTGCGATCAAACATGATTGGATACTTGAGAGACGTATCTTTAGGAACATAGATCCACGTGAAGAGCTTGACGCCGTCACGCATAGTGATCCTCTGCTCAATTTTGGTGTATTTGGCCTTTACGTCGGTTTCGGTTTGAGCTTGGGTTTCCGGCGCAATTGCTAAAAGAGCTGAGGCGAGCAGCACTAACAAAAAATCAGAACTTGGGCGTGCTTTCATGGGGTTCCTCGCGAACTGGTCTTATATTTTTCGGAGCGTTTCAGTATACCGAAGACGAGGTCCTGCGGTTAACTTCGAAATAGGAGCGGTGGTAGTGTCTAAGTTGAAAACTTCTCTCTGCGTCCTCATGTGAACTCTGTGTCTCAGTGGTGAATCTTACGCGGCAAACGCACACCACAGAGCCACAGAGAACACGGAGGTTACACAGAGAAACTGAAATTAAGACACTACAGGAGTGGGTCTACGGCACTTCGACGATGAGCTCGCGTCCGAAAGTAAAGTTAGGACGCTTGCGGCCCTTCAGGTATTTAGCGGCTGTTTGAGACAGTGCCGTTATGAGAATGGGCAGCGCGATGGTTGCATCGCAATTTACATACGCACTGTGCGCGCCGCGCGCCAGTTTGCCGTAAACCAACCCCTCATCAAAGGCGACCGCATTTGATCTGCCGCCGGGATGAGGCGCATCCGTAGTAATTTGGATGGCGTACTTGTGTCCCTGATGATGGTTCTTGAGGATGAACGAAGAAACTTCTGTTTGCTGGATAAAGCTTTTCGGCGTGCCGCCGCCCAAATTGATAACTCCAGTGAGACGCGCGCGCGCCGTAATGTTTGCCATGTCCAGCACGTCCTGCACGTTGTCAAACATGAAATTGTTCTTCTTTTCGAAGCGGGCGGCGGCGATTCCCACGGCGATGCCACTATCGGCAATCGCAGGGCAGAAGATCGGGACTCGCGCTTTGTATGCCGACGTCAGGACGCCATCTTCCGTGGCGATCTCGGCCAACTCGCGGCCCAGCAGGTGGAGAAACTCGCGAGTCGAATAGGGACGCGTTTGATCCAACTGGTTGGTAAATCCGCCAACCCATTCATTTGCCTCCCGGTATTCTTCATCACTCGCAAGAAGGTCCCACATGCGGCTGATCTGAGCCGAGTCTAGTTCGGCGTCCGTCATATTGGGATGGGCCTGAAAGTGGTAGCGACCAAGAGTCTCGTGCAAATCATGAAAGAGAAGCGAACCGGAAAGTACCAGCACATCGACGAAGCGATTCTTGATCACGTACGCCAAAAGGCGGCGCATGCCGGCGGGTATTAGAGCTCCTGAGCCTGCAACAATAATAGTCGTACTATCGCCGAGCATATCCAGCCAGATTCGATGAGCTTCGGCCATTTGGCGGCCCCCAAAGCCCGCCCCTTCCATCTTTTCGAGCAGACCCGCAACTGATCGATCGCGATCCACCTGGACAGGCCGTGTTGGCGTCGTAAGATACTTCGATGCTTTGGGTTTTCGCTGCGTAACCATACAGGTTGTCAACCTCTCAAATGTGGACGTCAGGGGATGATTGCTGGAATCACGTAGGATTGGATAACGTCAATTTAGTAATCGGTGCTGCGCCGTGAACGAGGCTTCGCGCCATTGACCGCCAGATATGTATAGGCGTCATAGCGCGATTCATAAAATTGCGCCAGCTCAGCGCCGTCGGCTTCGCTCAATTCACCCTCCTTGACCCGCTGGTTGATCAAACGGCGAAAGCCATCGTGCAGCAGGCTCCGCTCGTAACGCGCGCGCTCCGTGGCTTCTCCGACAGTCGTTCCGCGAATTACCTTTTTAATCAAATAGCCTTCATCGTCAATGTAGATATGAGCTTCATGCGGCGTTCCGAAAAGGTTGTGATTGTTTCCCATCACCTCCTGGTAAGCCCCCACGAGCAGGAAAGCCAAATAATATGTCTCTCCGGGAACCAGTGAATGAAGCTCCAGCACCTGCTTCACGTCATGCAGATCGACAAACTTATCAACCACGCCGTCCGAATCACAGGTAATGTCGCAGAGCGTTGCGTACTCGGTTGGCGGTTTGTTGAGCCAGTGAATCGGCACGATGGGAAACAGCTGATCGAGGGCCCAGTGGTCTGGCACTGACCGGAACACGGAAAAATTCGTCAGATACTTTGCGCATAAGAGCCGGCGCAGGTCGTCGAATTCTTCCGATATATATTTGGCCTGCTGGGCATGCTTGTCGGCGCGTTCGCAAATATCCCAAAAGAGAACTTCGCCCTTCGCGCGATCTTCAAGCGAAACCAGGCCAAGATTGAAGAGCGTGAACAATTCTTCACGATGTTCAAGCGCGTCGTGGTAATACTCCCGATAGTTCTTTACAGTTATCGACTCTCTAAGCTCTCCCAGCTCGGTGACGACTTGCGGATCATCATCGTCGATCTCGATAGGCGTGATATCTTCAACAATAGTTTCGATTTCGTCTTGGACGTTGGTAATTAATAAAGCGTGATAGGCAGCGAGGAAACGTCCTGATTCCTGAATGATCGTCGGGTGCGGAACATTCTCGTCATCGCAGACCTGTTTGATCGTGTAGATAACGTCGTTAGCAAATTCCTGAGCCGTGTAGTTGGCGGATGAGTCGAAGGCGGTCTTGGAGCCGTCATAGTCGACGGCCATGCCCCCACCGACATCGAGAAGATCCACCGGCACCTTCATCTGATAGACCTTCGCATACACGCGCGCCGCCTCTTTCATTGCATTTTTGATTCGCTTGATATCGGTAAGTTGTGAACCAATGTGAAAGTGGAGCAGCTTAAGCATATCTATGCGATCGACCTGCTCCAGGCGACGAATCACTTCCAGCATTTCCGTTGTAGTCAGTCCAAACTTTGCGGCTTCACCACCGGATTTTTCCCAGCGGCCGGAGCCTTTCGAGTAAAGCTTGACACGCATTCCAAGAATCGGGGTCGCGCCTTCGTTACGTTCGGCAATATTCAACACATGATCGAGTTCGTTTAGTTTTTCGATCACAATGACTACTCGCTTGCCGCAACGCGCGCCGGCAAATGCAAGTTCGATGAACTCTTCGTCCTTAAAACCATTAAGAACCAACAAGCTCTCGGGCGTTTGTTCCAGTGCCAGCGCGGCATAGAGTTCTGC
>JALYXE010000008.1 GCA_030947265.1 Acidobacteriota bacterium | reverse complement strand
CCTCTATACCATCAGCTTTACAACTCCGCAGGGGCAGATCAACGTCAATCTCGCGGACGATCTCACGGGCGGTGATACGATCAGCGGGACGCTCGAAAAAGTGTCTGCGGGAAAAACTGACAGCGAGCGCGCGAAGACCCAGGCTGAACTCAACCACTATATCGTTGAGTGGGGGCAACAACAGACAAGCGTTGCGGAAAAAAGTCTCACGCGCAACATACCCGTCGCTCCTACTACCACGGATCGGATGATCCGCCTTTTGCGTAATGGCCGCGAGGTGGCCAGGACCGAGCTGCCGATCTCTTCCGCGCCGAAGCCGACGCCGACAGATTTCATACTTCCTACGGGCGCGCAGCAAGGTAAGCTAATTGAAGTGACCGGCAGTTGCGATGGACTCTTCCGCAACACGGACTACATCAAGATAGGTGAGACGAGTTTGCCCATCCTGGCCGAGTCCCCGCGTAAGAAGATAGGTCGCGATACAAGTGAAACGGTCGGACCAACAAAGATTGAATCCGGCGAGAACGGTAGGATGGCGGAATGTCCGTTTCGCAACCTGGGCATCCAGCTGTCGGCGGGCAAGTTGAGTCTTCTCAAAGGCGAGACGACGACTTTGCATCTAGTGGTCATCGGGCTGGCAGGTATTTCCGAGGATGTGCCTCTCGAACTGGTGAACCAGTCACCGGGCGTCATCAGTATGAGTGGCGGCGAGTCGCAGCACATGATCATAAATGCATCAGCCGTCCGCGAAGCCGGAAGCTATACGATAGATCGCATGCTAACGGGAGTGACAGCCGGCTCTTTCGGAATCACGGCCACAGTAAAATGGTCCAATGTATGCACGCATCCGTAGGTCGCTGTCTTTTCGCGTGACCGTCTGAGTAGGACAGACATTCTTGTCTGTCCCGCATGGAATACAAGGCAGCTTGCATAGAACGGACGTGTCGGCTTTCGCGTCTTCACTCGACTGCCGAAGGCCGACAGGCGAGAGTGTCTGTTCTGAGCATGTTCTATCGTAGACACCTTCCCCATTGGCAGCGAGCAAATAGCGCCCTGTTTATCACTTGGCGATTGCAGGGTTCATTGCCACGACGAACGCTCGCTGCAAGTCGCAAAGTGTCAAGTTTTAGTAAGAGATTCCTGCTTCTTGATCGCGAGTTGGACAGGGCTGCCTACGGCCCCACTTGGTTAAAGGATGTTCGATTGGCGAAGATAGTCGTGGACTCACTCTGTTACGGCGAAGAGCATCTCCAACTTTATCGATTAAGTGCATATGTGGTTATGTCTAACCATGTACACATTCTCATCTGGCCGAAGGTGTTATTGCCCGAAATCACCAAATCAATCAAAGGCTTTACCGCGCGCAAAGCAAATCTGGTATTGGGCCGGACGGGGCAAAAGTTCTGGCAAGACGAATCTTTTGATCATGCCGTTCGCAGCGAGGACAAGTTTTATCGAATCGTGAAGTACATCGAACGGAATCCAGTGAAAGCGGGACTGATTGCGAGCCCGGAAGAATGGCCTTGGTCTAGTGCAGCGAAAAAACTAAAGTAGGGCAAGTTTTTATCTGTCGCTCGAGCTAAGAAGCAAAAACCGGACAGGCAGGAATGCCTGTCCTACTTAAGATCACTTCGCGGCCTTTGCCAGTCGGTGTTGGGCGACTACGAAACGAATCATGTTGTAGCTGATGTTCTCGGGTAGAGACTCGCGAATGGGTTTGAGTTTATCTGCGCCGTGGTCGTTGATGGCTTTTTCAATTAGGGCCCGGTTGGAAGTGGAAACGAGGATTGATATGTCGACCGCTAGTCCCGCGGAAATACACTCGATTAAGTGACCCTCAACCGTGTTTACTACGAGCTTGCGTTGCGCAGCAATCTCTTCCACAGATTGGCCGTTTCGAAAAAGGGTGTAAGTCTGTAAAGCCGTCGATGGCAATAGTGGTTCTTCTTCATCTTTCGATTGCCCGTCTTCAGCCAGTGCCAATTCAACTCGCTCCTGCTCGCGCATTACGCGTTCGCCCAGTCCCGTGATCGAGACCGTCGGGTATTCACCTGGGCTGACGCGCAAACAACGCGCGGTGCACAACGCATCAATGTAAAGCAGGATGTCGTCTTTCGGCATGTCTTTCAACAGGCCGTAGGTTGATAACTCGTTCAGATGCGCCTGCATCACATTCTTCGACGCCGACCCACGCAGAGTGCCTGCCAGAATGTTTTTTCCAAATCGCCCTTTCATACGCGAAGCGCAGGCCAGAATCTTCCGCACGCGCAGAAGCTCGTCGTCAGTCAGGGCGCGAGGAACTGCAATGCCGGAGGTGCCGCGGCCGTGT
>JALYXE010000616.1 GCA_030947265.1 Acidobacteriota bacterium | reverse complement strand
GGCGTTACGCCCCAAAATGCAACAATCTTTGGTCACGCCTTTCTGCTGATCCCATGTAAGCAGAATGAACGTTGCAATTGATCGTGGGAGTGGGAGCGGTATTTTAAACGGCCTAGAATTGGAGGCTCACGAAGAACGCATAAGGGCGAGGCGCACCGCTCGCAACCCAGCCTTTGCCCCCGTGCGCATGCGTTCGGATTTATGACCGACGGCAATCCGCCATTTCCTAAGCCTGAAAAACCATTGTAGGGATTTGGCGGGATTGTCGTCGGCGAGTAATCATTAGAGTAAATCCTGATTGATAATTCTCACCAGCGGTACTGAAACCGATTGATCGATTACTCCTGTAGGGACCACCAATGGGAAGACGACACTTACTCATTGGCCGACATCACATAGGGCGCAGTCACCTGAAAAGTCCCTATGCAAACCCCCGATAAAAAGCATCAAAGTCTGATCCATGATATAATGTCTTCACGGGAGAAAATCATGGGCCAGTTCTCTATCGCATGCTATCGTCCTAAACCCGGCAAGGAGGACGACCTACTCGCGCTAACGCGCGAGCATATTCCGATCCTGCGTAAGGAGGGTTTGGTCACCGACCGTCCGGCGTATGCAATGCGCGCGAAGGATGGTACGATTATCGAAGTGTTTGAGTGGAGGTCGAACGACGCCATTAACAGTGCTCACACCAATCCAGAAGTGATCAAACTCTGGGAGCGTTACGGAGCGGCTTGCGACTACGTTCCCCTGAGCGCTCTGTCTGAAGCCCAAGATATGTTCGCGGGCTTCGAGCCGATCTTTTAGGAAGAGGCGGCCGAAGATAAATTCGATCTCACCTCTGCAAGGCTCACCAATTGCAAAGTTCGATTTTAACTTTTGACGCCAAATGAATATTAAGAAATCGGGGAGAGACGAAGCGCTGCACGGCCGCACTCGCTCAACTCACCATCGGATGCAAGCCTGACGAGCCCACAGGCCAGTAACAGGCGAGCAAATCAGCCGGTCTCGCTCTCAAACCACTTAAGCGCCCGATCGCGGGAGGCAAAGTATCCGGTTGGAAAGTTTGCGGCCCCCTCTTTGGCGGGCTTGGTACCCTTCTCAACGGTGTTTGGGGCGTCCGGCGGAAGCAGAAACGCAAACTTTTTCACGCCGGCGGCGTTGTATCGGGGAATGATCCGCGACTGTCGCCAGGGTTCGAAGTCGTCCGAAGGAGTGTGATCGATCTCGGTCATGTCAACGAGCACATTATGAATGCGCCCTTGCTCTAAGAATTGGGCAAGCATTGAGATACCGTCTCTGAACTGCTGTTCCGACATCGACTTCGTGGCGTTTGACCAGCGCTGTTCGATGACGCTACGTCTATCGTCGCGCAAGTACGTCGCGAACTCGTCGCGAAACAACTCAATAGGTGCTACCATGGCATCATCCTTTCGGTGGTCGGACATGTCGTGCGCGTTTGTGCCATTGGTCCGCCCTTGCCGCCCGGACGCTCCGCTGACAGCAATGGTGAGAGCGTTCACGCGTGGCGAATCAGTGACCCGAGCTGATCCGTGAAAAGGCGGTTGAGAACGGTACGCGTGGTCAATCTCCTTTTTGACCTTTTTGTACAATATGCTAGGATAGATGTTAAAGAGAACCCCGACAGAATTCAAGTACAAAACCATATCCAAATTGTACTTTCATGTCTACCGAAGCGAGGAGTGCGATTCGACAACATGTCGACCAAAGGACAAGAGACGAAGCTTCGAATCTTACAGGCCGCGGCGGACCTATTTCACAAGCACGGCATACGCGCAACCAGCCCTGATGAAATTATCGAAGCCTCTGGAACGGGTAAGGGTCAGTTCTATCACTACTTCAAAAGCAAAGATGGTTTAGTCCACGAGGTGTTGCTTTGGCACGCCAACGCCATCAAGTCTGGATCCGCGCCGATCAACTACGAGATTGCCTCTTGGGAAGAACTCGAGCAGTGGTTTCGCGCACACATCGAGCTGCAAAAGAGCTTTGGGATGAACCGTGGGTGTCCGTTCGGTACCGCGGCCAACGAGGTAACTGAAGATGAGGAACTCATCCGCCAGGATCTCAACCTGATATTCGAGATGATCGCGAATCGGTTGAGGACCTTTTTTGTCAAGGAAAAGGTGCAGGGACGGCTCAGCTCGGATGCGAGCGAAGAACGCCTCGCCGATTTCTGCATCACGGTGATCCAGGGCGCGATGCTTATCGGCAAAGTAAAACGCGACAGTAGGTTTGTAGAATCCGCGGTCCAGGAGGCTCTCGTACACCTCAAAAGTTATTGTGTGCCACAAGAAACTCTGTTGACCTATTCCAGTTGATCTAAACGCGCGGGAGGTCGTCGGTTCGAGCCCAATCAGCGTCGCAACTCAAAAGCCCGTAACACAAGACTCCCGTCAAAAAGCGCCCAACAACCCGTAGGCAACACTAATGCCGCATAGCCGCCCTCGACGACTATGGCGGCAGAATGAGCGACAGGTTTCTGGCTTGCGCCAATTCCGCAAACGTAGGGGTTTGTAGGTCGTTATTTCGACCGGTCCCGGAAATTTTCGGAGGGGCTGTGATTTTTCCGTGGTGCCTGCGAATAATGTATCGAAAGGTGGTGCAGTCACCATGAATACTACCGTAAGCATACTTCCAAGCTCAGAGCAGAGTGATAGGGATCATTCGTTCATCAAGATGCCCGCCGAAAAATCGTTATTGTTCGCAGGCTGGGGTCCAAAGCTCTAAGTTCGATGCCGACAGATTTCAAGGGGCGGAGATTGTGACGACGGCTGGCAAACAAGCGGCTTTCGTCGACCTCCTAGAGGAACACAAGAAGATTCTCTATCGCGTGGTCAACGGTTACTGCCGGAATCCGTCGGATCGTCAGGATCTCGCCCAGAACATCGTCGTTCAGCTCTGGGGAGCGTATGATCGGTATGACGACCACTACCAGTTCTCGACTTGGATGTATCGCGTCGCCCTCAACGTCGCGATCTCGTTCTACAGAAGCGAAACACGACGTGCAAAGCATACGGTTCCTGCCGAGGACTATATCCTTGAGATCGCAGCCGACGAATCGGACTCTGCAGGCTCGGACGACAACCTAAGACTTCTCCAGCGCTTCATCGACCAACTTGATGAACTGAACAAAGCGCTCATCATACTATACCTGGACGGGAACCGCTACGATACGATTGCTGAGATCCTCGGCATATCGCTAACCAACGTCGCCACGAAGATCAGCCGCATCAAGCAGAAGTTTCGGCGTGACTTCCAAGATGCTCAAGCAGTTTGAGCGAGGAGAACTGAAATGGAACTCGAGGATATGAAAGCAATGTGGGAAGCCCAAGACAGAAAGCTTGATGCGATTCTTCGGTTGAATTCCAAGCTGCTCCAAAAAGCCAACCTGGATAAGGCCGATACGGCCATAAAGCGGCTGTTCCGCGGACTGTTGTTCGAGGTCGTCCTCAACTTTGGAGCTGTCGTTTTATTGGGCTGGTTCATCTCGAATCATCTCACGGAGATACGTTTCTTGGTTCCCGCAGTGGTTCTCGATGTGTGCGTGATTGCGCTGAATATCGCGCTTATCCGCCAATTGGTGGCAATCAGAGACATCAATTACGATGCACCCATCCTCGTGATTCAAAAGAAAGTGGAATTGCTCAAGATCCAGCGGATCGATGCGCTCAAGTGGACGCTGCTGTCGTGCCCGCTCCTGTGGGTGCCGCTGCAAATCGTAGCTTTTCAAGGTCTGTTT
>JALYXE010000612.1 GCA_030947265.1 Acidobacteriota bacterium | reverse complement strand
CCTCTATCCGGACGCGGACAAGCTAGGGAAACAATTCAAGTATGCCTCCGCGCGCGGAATTCCTTTCGTTGCGGTTATGGGCGACGAAGAGCGCGCTCGGGGCGAAGTTTCAATCAAGGATATGCGGTCAGGCACACAGCGCAGCGTTAAACGCGAAAATTTGGCTGCGACCTTGCGAGAATCCTTATAGGCAATGGAGAAGACGCTCCGAGTCCTAAACAGAATGGTGAAGGCTGGCGTGATCGAGCAGTACGCCATTGGCGGTGCGGTCGCAGCGATTTTCTACATCGAGCCGATCAATACCAACGACCTTGATATTTTCTTTCATGTGAAGGACTCAAGCGTCGGATTGGACATTTTGGCACCCCTATACGAGTACCTTTCCGGCCTGGGCTACAAAGGGCAGAGAGAGGCAATAGACATCGAGGGCTGGCCCGTCCAGTTTCTTCCGGTCTTCAATCTACTTTTGGAAGAAGCAGTTGAGCAGGCTAAGGAAGTTCGTTTTCAGCGCAGTAAAACACGAGTCATGCAGGCGGAGCACCTCGTAGCAATCATGCTGCAAACTGGCCGGCTTAAAGATCACGCTCGGATTGCGCAATTCATGGAACACGAAGTAGTCGATCAGGAGCGACTGGCCGATATTCTGGCGCGACATGGGCTCATCAAGAAATGGGAAACACTAAGCCGGCAGAAAATAAAATGAAGAAATATCCCGACGTTACCGAGTTGTTCAGGCAAAAGGCGCAGCGCCGAAAACGTTTGGCACGACTGACGTTCGAGGAAAAGATCGCCGTTGTTAATAAGTGGCGGAAGTTGACGCGGAGTATCCGAAACAGCCAAAGCGCTCCACACGTGAATCGATGAGCGGAATGCGTGCTGTCAATGAGAGGAGAGCTAGAACATTGAGCGAATCATTCGCCACACACTACCCCCAGGACTCAATCGCCAGCCTGCATGCTTACAAGAAGCTTGCGGAGAAAGCCCTGGTCCAACTCCGCGAAGAAGAGTTTTTCATCGCCATCGATGAAGAGGCGAATAGCGTCGCCGTGATCATGAAGCACATGGCCGGCAACATGTTTTCGCGCTGGACCGACTTTCTGACCACCGACGGCGAGAAGCCAGATCGCAACCGCGATATGGAGTTTGTGATTGAGCCAAAGAGGGGTAAGGAAGATGTCGTTGCCTACTGGGAGAAAGGTTGGCAGCGTGTCTTTGATGCTCTTGAGCCACTGGGCGCAGGAGACCTGGAAAAGAAGGTCTTGATTCGCGGGGAAGCGCACACGGTGGTTCAGGCGATTAACCGTCAATTGATGCACTACTCCTATCACATCGGACAGATTGTATTTCTGGCAAAGCATTTTCGTTCCTCCCATTGGAACTCGCTCAGCATCCCGCGCAACCGTTCGGCACAGTTCAACGCTTATCTGCAGGATCAACCCGGGGCCGTGAATTCGGAGGAGCGTTTAGATGGAGTCTTGAAGTTCGTCCAGAATTCAAAAGAGGCAAAACAATAGGAGTGGGGCAAGATGACAAGCAGGAACAGGTTTCAACTCGTGGGAATCAACCACGTGAATGTCACAGTGCCGGCGGCTTTCGAATTGGCTGCCAGGCAATTCTATGGCGATGTGCTGGGCCTGCGTCAGATTCCGAAACCGGAAGGCCCAAGGAAAGACGTCGGTGCCTGGTACGAGATTGGAGGTTTGCAGCTGCATTTATCGATTGAAGACGGAGCACAAAACCGTGCCAGTGAACGTCACGTTTGTTATCAGGTTGCTGACATCGCCAGTGCCAAACTCCACTTTCAAAACGCCGGAATTGAAGTTATTCCTGACCCGGACCCTGTCAAAGGCGGGTCGCGCTTTTTCGCGCGTGATCCGGGCGGCAACTTGATCGAGGTAACGGAAAGGCGTTGTTAACTGATATTAAGAAGGAATGAGGTGCCGCTCAGTCGCCGCAACAGTGCGGAAAGGCTGTGCCTTTCCGTCTAAACTTCAGTTTGAGAGGCTACGCCTGGACAAATAAATCAGAGGCGCAGCCTCTCAAATCTTTGGTCAGCTCTACGGTAAGGCGAAGCCTTACCGCACTGGACGGCGGCAAAGCCGCATTGCGCAGCAAACCATGGGCTAGAAATGTTTGAGCCTTTTTAAGAGTCTTTCGATAGAATTCAACTTATGCTCGACAACCTGGGAAACCTGCAACGCACACATTCTTGCGGCGCATTGCGCCGCAATGACGTGGGAAAGACGGTGACCCTGATGGGCTGGGTCTCGCGCCGGCGCGATTTTGGTGAGCTCACTTTCATCGACTTGCGCGATCGTGACGGTATCACACAGATCGTTCTTAATTCTGATGACGCGCTGGAAGCTCACACGAAAGCGAAGGACCTGCGAGGCGAATTCGTTATCGCCGTTACCGGTGAAGTTACCCTCCGTGACGAGAGCCAGCGCAATGCCAAGCTTGAGACCGGCGAGG
>JALYXE010000609.1 GCA_030947265.1 Acidobacteriota bacterium | reverse complement strand
GCACTCTTGGAAGGTAACGAAAGAGCGGGGTCAAGCCCGCCCTCCCTACCTGGAGCTTCTCCAACTCGACCCTTGTCTTGAGCTCTTGAGGTTTTCACATAAGATAGCCAATCAACTAAGTGACCACGGTCGAATCAAGATCAGCTCGGGGTCGGGAGGTGGGGCTTGCTCCCGCTCTACGCAATTGGAAGTTTGAAAAGTTCGGCGAAATTGCTGGTGGTGATGCGGGCTATCTCTTCAACTTCCACACCATGAATGCCGGCCAGGCCGCGAGCCACCTCAACCACAAAGGCCGGCTCATTTCGCTTTCCCCGAAACGGCATGGGGCTTAGAAAAGGGGAGTCAGTTTCAATCAATATTTTATGCAGCGGCACTTTCTTTGCGACCATCCTGAGATCGTCTGCTTTTTTGAAAGTCAGGATACCTGAGAAGGAAATGAAGAAACCTAGCTCAATCGCTTGTTCGGCCAGCTCGAGACTGCCGCTAAAGCAATGCATGATGCCGGGAAGATTGGAGCCTGCCCATTCAGACTTCAGGACATCGACCGTGTCGTTTTCCGCCTCCCGCGTGTGAACAATCACCGGCAGGCTTGCCTCTCGGGCCAACCGAAGCTGACGGCGAAAGACTTCCAGTTGCACGTCTCGCGGTGAGTTGTCGTAGTGAAAGTCTAGCCCAATTTCGCCCCAGGCAATTACGCGCGCATTGTGGCTGATCAATCTCCTGATCTTCTCTTCGGCCAGATCGTCATAAAGGCGCGCGTCGTGTGGGTGTGTGCCTAAGGCCGTATAGACATCGTCATGCTTTCCGCTTAACTGAACTGCGCGTTCCAGCGCGTCGCTGTGTGGATCGCCGGTGCCGACGTTTAATATCGCCGTAACACCAGCATCGTGCGCACGTTGAATGACTTCATCTCGATCTGCATCAAACTCCGGCCCATCAATGTGTGCATGTGAATCGACGAACATCGGTGCGGGAAGGTTGGCCAGCGCCAAAGAGGGAGGGGTCTTCATCATCCGCTGAAGTTAGGTTTTAGCGATCAAAGCTGATGATACCCCTGTTAAGCAGGGTTCTTATCATTCGCAGGCTGTCAACTTCACGAAACGGGGTAATAGACAGAATCGACTTAACATCCCACTCGCCATTGATGCGCGAAAGAAGAAATCCTTCCTGCGGGGCAAGTTGACTGTCGTTCAGACTATCGACGGCAACAAGCACCTTGGGAACAGCGTGCGGCAACAAAGGAGCAACGTACATTTGCTTAATGAACTTTTGTTCCGCCACGGGTAAGAGACTGCGGGCCTCAGAATTTTTCGGCTCTTTCTGCAAAATGTTTTGAATGCTTGACAAGGCCGACTCGGCATTACCCCCGTCAAGCTCTAACCGCGCTGCCTTCAATAGTTCCGGAATGGTCTCTGGCAAGTCCGTTAAATCTTTTGCTGCAGTAAAGCCTTCAGGTACTTCGCCGGAGACGCGGGCAATGCCTTTGCTTACCAGATCATAAAGCTGGCCATAAACGTGAAAAGGAGAGGCATGCATGTTGTAGCAGATTTCAGCCACGGACATGCGCTTCTGAACAAAGTAAAATATTTGGCGCACCTCTTTGCCCACGTTCAGAAATGCCGTCCAGCCCGGATCCAGTTCCAACACCGCGCGATCAGACGGAATCTTCGTGCGATAGCGCTTCCACTCATCGATCCGATAGGCTCCATCCATCACGACCTTCGTCGGCTCAACCTCTATGCGAATGAGATCAGCGGGCGGTGGCTCGCTGTCGTAAAGTTCAAAGTGCGCTTCGTCCCAAAGGAATAGATCGTAAATTATGTCCAGTGTCCGAATGCGCAGAATCTCCAGAACATCCGCCTCCGGAAGCACTTTTGTAGAAACCAGGATCTCACCTAGCTTCCCGCCCGACTGCCTTTGTATTTGCAGCGCTGCCTTCAAACGGGATTCATCCAGCTTACCGTAATGAATCATCAGTTGGCCCAAATACTCTTTTGGGTCGTTGGAACTTGCGCCAACAATAAGTCCCTTATCAAAGTAGATTTGTTTGACGATCTTGGCTCGCTCAAATTTCAGCATGCCTGTTTTCCTCCCCGTTGCGAGAAACTGCAACAGGTCGGCGACACTCATCGTCGAGAGATTGCCATGTATTCCCATCGTCAGTTAGTCCTACCGAGGCGCTGCCGGGTCATTAGTTTTACGGTTTTGAGGACAGGGGGTAGCTGAAATTGCACGAATTTGACCTTGCGATACAGAGTACACGCGGGGCTGAGGCAGATTCAAGTGTTTAATCTGTGGGAATGCTGTTTAGGACTAGCACGTTCGTCATGCAGTGGAGGTATTCCGTCACGCCCGAATCGATGCTGATTAGCCTTCCACCAAAATTCGCGCTTGCGCAGATGATTGTTACCCTGAGCATATTTGCTTTGAACTGACAATTCACGTCTCTGTTCGGCTGACTTGATAGGATTGATTGATTCATGAAAAGCTCCTTTCGAAGAAGTTACTGTGGGAAACGAAACAGCGTAACGGAGCGTTGTTCGCATTATAGCAGCCCCCGGAAACTGGCCGGTAAAAACGCAGGACCGGCCGCCGTCGTCTGCCGGACATCGCCGATTCTGCGCCCTGACTAACTGGCTAACACGAGGATTCCGATTACCAGGAATACTAACCCCATGCCAAGGAATCCCAGTCCCATCCCGATCATGCAGCCCGGTACAAGCCACCGCGAAGTTGTCGAATCAATTTCTGCCTTTTGCGGATTTGCCGGATCATAGCTGACTGCGATCTTTTGGCCCAGGCGATGAGTCGCCGGCATCGTGCCAAACGCAGATTCAAATCGCACCGCCTGACCCGTAGAGGTAGGAAAGTCGACGACGGGGCAATAAACACCCGCACTGCCGGGGTGGGCGACTCGCTTCACCAGATCCACAACCGTGCCCGTCGCCGGCACGTTACGGGCAGACTGGCGCGACTGCTTCACTGCTCCTACGACGCCGCCAATCAGAATAGCGAGGCCAAGCAAGACGAAGAGCACGCCAATAAGTAGTAAAGCACCCATACTCAGACTATTCAGAGATTGAAGCGCCAAAGGCGCGAAATGATCTGTTGACGCTCAGTCGGATGAAAACTCCAATCTTGTTGTTGACCAAAGTCGGCGGGGGTAAACCACCTTCCCGACCTGAGGGCCTTCCAGTCTTGAGTGACCTTCTTCTAGTTTCCAGTTTTGAGCCGCCTTCTTCTAGCTTGAAGGCACTCAATTCGCGAAAAGAACGATACAACTCGAGGAACCTCACAGGTAAGGCAGTGGTTTACCCCCGCCGACTTTGGTCAACCACAAGATTCGAGTTCCACAGAGTCTCGGTTGGCCCAGGTTGTTACAACATTTTCGCACCTCTGGCGCTTTGTAGGCCCTTCTCTCGCTGAACGTTTTCACCCTAGAACCGCAGCGACAAACAACTCAAACCGCCATCCATTTTTTGAAACTCAGTCATCTCGAGTGCGATGGTTTTGTATCCCAGCTTCCGCAACTTCTCTTCAAATGCGCGATAACCAGCAGCTACCAGCACATATTCATTAATGCGCACGCAATTGGCAGCATACTCTTCGCCGGCGTCAACGCGAATAAGATCGAAATCGCGAAACTCTTGGCGGCGCGCCAACGACTCGATGACCACCAAGTGGTTATCGCCCAGGCACGCGAGTCCACTTTTAAGATGAAGGATTCCTGGTGAAGCAGACACGTTCGGTACTGACTGCTTCGTGTTCCGCGCCCGTATATCAATAAAGGTCGAAGTATGGCCGAACAATCCAATTAGCTCAGCCAACTGTTGCGCCCCCGCCTCATTCGTGCGCTCGGAGATGCCGATGAAGAAATGAGCGCCCGCCTGGCATATATCGCCGCCATCAACCGTGCCTGGCTCACGAATAGAATGCAACTCGGAACAGAACTCGCTGAGCACCTCCTGCACGCGTGCGACTTCACCAGTTCGGCTTACCGCCCCGGGACGAGTGAGAACTGCGCGCTGCTTTGTTATAACTTCGCTCTCATCAACAGATTCATTTACCAGGACTGCAGTATCTTCAATGAAGGCCGAATCAGGATAACGCGGATCCGGTTCAAGGGGGGTGAGGACCAAACCACACTCCTCGAGTGCCACGCAATATGCGTCGTGTTGCTCGACGGCGCGCGCATAATCAGGCGCACCCAATGAGGCGCCAGTAAGCCCTTCGCCGAAATTCATACTTGGCCCACGAACAATTGCTCTATGAAACACTGGTCCCCATAGCATTTGTGCCGCTAACGTTGATTCACTGAATCAAGATAACGGTTGGTTACTCACGATTAACAATTTTAAGATGACTCCATGAAGCGTTCGCGGCTCATAGGTCTGATGGTCTTGTCGGGCGGAATCTTTCTCATCATCGGATTGATTGCAATCCTGGGACATTGCCCGCCGCAAGGTATCGCATTCTCTCAAGAGACGCGAGCCTTGAATGGTTTGAAGAACCGAACTACGCTTCCGCAAAAGTTGGACTTTGAAGATGGATTAACTCTCTCCAGCATCTTACAACCAGGCGACGACCGAGCGCGGTGGTCTACGTCTCGGGCCGCCAGGGTTGAAGGTTACGTAGTGAGTGTCGGCGAAGGTCCCGTAGAATTATCGAACTGTGGCCTTCCCTGTAGCCGTGACACCCACATTCATGTAGCACTTCATCCCGACGCTCCTGCCCGCGAGCAGATGGTTTTGGAGGTCACTCCACGAGTGCGGGATTGGGCCAGGCATCAAGGCTGGGATTGGTCTGAAGGCACACTCGAGCGAGAACTACCGGGTCACTGGTGTTATTTTGAAGGTTGGCTACTCTTGGATTCTGA
>JALYXE010000510.1 GCA_030947265.1 Acidobacteriota bacterium | reverse complement strand
GTCTGACTTTAGCCCACGACAAGGCCCTGACAAAAATGATCCTCGCCTATCATCGCCTCCAGGTTCCCAATTTTGCGGTGTTCCCCATGAATCGAAAAATCAGGCGTCCAAAGCGTTTGAAGTTTCCGTTGTTGGTCAAGTCAATCAGCGAAGAAGGCTCGGTAGGGATCTCACAAGCCTCCATAGTCCATGACGACGATAAAATGATCCAACGGGTTGAGTTTATCCACCGCCAAAACAAGACGGCCGCTATTGTGGAACAATTTATTCCGGGGCGGGAGGTATATGTGGGCGTAATGGGTAACCAGAACATTCAAACCTACTCGCCCTGGGAGCTGGTAATGGAAAAACTTCCCGAAGGGTCAGAAAATATTGCGACGCTTAAGGTCAAATGGGACCCTGCATACCAGGAGAAGGTCGGAGTTGCTACCCGCGCTGCGGAACTAACGCCGGAACAGCATAAAGTCCTCGAACGCCTCTCCAAACGGATCTACCGTTATCTTTTCCTCAGCGGGTATGCACGGCTGGACTACCGATTAACTGAAGAAGGTCAATTCTATCTGCTCGAAGCCAATCCGAATCCGCAGATCGCCGAAGGCGAGGACTTTGCCGACTCAGCCGCCCATACGGGGCTCCCGTACGATCAATTGTTACAAAAAATCATGACCGTTGGACTGAATTATGCCGCGGCAAGGGGCGCGATTGTCTAACCCAACCGCGGAAGACTCCTTGAATTCAGTGTTTTTCCTGACTATAGCGGATACGAAGGAGTTGCATCGTTTTGACGCTCGCACTCACATTGGTATTTGTGGTCAATCTTTACCGACATCTCAAACGAGATTGTCCTTCAGTTTGACTGATTGTGTTTTGTAATCGAACGCCTAGAAGCATATTGACCTGTGAATTTGCCAGTCCCGGTCAGAACCCATGTGACCCCTTTTGGTTCGCATTGTCACTACTAAGCGTGATTCGTCACGAAACAGTCACATTGCCTCTTGTTCAGAGAGGGTTCAACACCTAGTATTCTCCTTGCCTTCGGTGCTGTTCCCCTCCTCACGACGAAAAACTTTAAGGAGAAAAAGCCTTTGTTTTTGAAAAAACTGTTCCCCTATGCGCTTGCCGCATGCTTCTCAATCGGCATGCTTCCCCAACCAGCCGCGGCGCAAAGCCTTGAAACCCGCCAGCGACAAGTAGCCCAGTCAAGGGAAACCTACAATCTATCCGCTGTGGATAACGATCCGGTAATCATTTCGCTCGCAGCGGCGGAAGACATCAAGGCGTCAAAGTCTTTCGCAGCGGCGGAAGACATTAAGGCATTAAAGTCTTCGGGTGGTACTTCGGGTGGTAAAAGGGACGCGAATTTTCAATTCCAACAATTAGTCACGGCGGCGATAGACGAACGACTAGGCGCTCGCTACGTATGGGGAGCCACCGGACCTTCAGCCTATGATTGTTCGGGTTTTGTCTGGAGCACTTTCCGTTCGGCAGGAATCGATTTTGAACGCAGCAGTGCTCGAACCCTGTGGGCGCGTTTCAGTCCGCCAGCGCCGGGCGAACAATATAAGTTTGGAACGTTGGTTTTCTTCAGCAATCTTGCGCACATCGGAATCGTGGCTGACGAACATGGTTTCTATCACGCCTCTCGTCATCACGGCGTAGTCTATTCGCCTTTCAATGAGTACTGGCTATCACGCGTTGACGGTTTCCGTAGAGTTCCTCTCCCTGCGCGGCAAATAACCGACTAGTCAGATTACATCGTGTTCGCACGAAAACGCCGGCGCTTCAACTTAGCGCCGGCGTTTTGATTAGGGCACCTGGTTCGCTTTCATTTCTCGCCCAGTGACGGTACGAAACCAGCGCGATGGTCTTCGTCCCGGGCATTCCATATGACCATGATTTTATCTACGGCTACGAAACACATCCTTTTGTCGTTATCCTTCAGGTGCAGCACTCCGCCTTCAACCTTGACAACTTCGCCACGCAGACTTGAGGCTCCGCCACAGTAGACATCGATTTTCTTGCCTATCATTTTGGATAAGAATTCTTCCATGAACGTTCTGTCTCGGTTTTAGAGTAGAAGTAAAAGTCTCAGCGTGCCTCGCGAGTCGCCAACTGAGGTAACTCCGAACACGCGCTACGAGCTGTCTTTGCCGTTTTGAAACGTAATCTTTACCAGTGGGATCACCTCCGGGTCGTCTTGTTGCTTTCGTTCAAACTCGATTAGGTCAAAGTATGCGCACCGCGAAGTGTCAGGAAACTCGCGGCACACCGCGGGTCGCGCATGGTAGATATTGCACTTACGCGTTTCCTGGTTCAGGAACATACAAGCCTGTCCAAGTAAACGATCTGCTTTGCGCCTCAGAATTCGTTCTTTTCCAAACAACTTTGTGAATCGCTGACTCGCAGCCTCCGGCAGCAAGCGGAAGTGCGCAGCGAGTCGCCTGATGTCGCGCGGCGTAACCTGGACGCGATCATAGATCGAGCAACAGTAGGCTACACATTTATCGCAGTCATACTTCAATGCTTTGTAGCCAGTGACTGGTGCTAGACCCATATTCGCTCGTTACCTATGTTACTGTTTCAAGACTTCTGCCCTATATCGGCCCGGCTAAAATCAAAGTGGACCAGAATAAACGATATCAACGCCTCTTTGACTTTTTGTATTCCGAGACCAAAAGATCCATAAACTCGCTGCGGCGATCGTAAAGTCGCTTCGGCTCCCGAGCCGTATGTTTTGCCAAAGCATAAGCTGTAATGATGGGAAGCGCCACTGTGGAATCGACATAACATACGACTGCATCGGGCAAGCGCTCGGGATCTACCTTGCCCCACGAAACAGCCTCTCCAGGCGTCGCGCCGGAGAGACCCCCAGTGTCGGGTCGGGCGTCGGTTACCTGGAGAAAATAGTCGTGCCCGCGTTCGTCGATACCGAGAACCTCCTGAATTTGCGGCTCAGTCTGCAGCAGAAAATTCTTGGGTGACCCGCCGCCAAGAATGAAGCAAGCAGAGCGTCCCGACTTTGTCTTGCCGCGGCTTTTACCACCACGGGTTTTTCGGGCAGCCGCGTTACGCTTGGCAGCCAACACAATCGCCGCAGTTTCATTTACATCCAGCGAAGGATCAAAGGCCAGTTTGTTGCCTTGCAGGGCTTTCGCCGCCACGTTCATGCCTATAGAGGAATCGCCGGGAGACGACGTGTAGATAGGCACCGCATATTCGTAGGCGACCGCAAGCAAGGACTTGTCTTTCAAGCCCAACTTTCGTTCACGCTCGTGCACGTAACGACCGGCCAGGTAGTGAAACTTCGCCGTAGACATTGTTTCCTGAAACTCTTTACCTGCGATTATCTTCCGAAAAAAGGCGTCTGTGTCGAGCAACACGGAGTAATCAAAGAAAATGTCATAGATGCGAACTATCTCCTCTTCGCGCAAAACAATGTCAGAAATATGGGAACTGCCCTGGTGCATAGCCAGCCCAATGCCGAAATGAGTGTCGTGATATAGATTAGCGCCGGTGGAAATGATCCAGTCGACAAAACCCGCTTTGATTAACGGAACGAGCGCCGACGTCCCTAAACCCGCCGGGGTGAGGGCTCCGGTGATCGAGAGCCCCACGGTGACTTCCGGTTCCAACATCTTCAGGGTGAAGAGCTGACAGGCTTCGCGCAGACGGGCGCCGTTGTAAGCGAGAAACGACTCGTCCACCAGCTCCGCTATAGTTGTGTGTTTGGTTATTGGCGCCGGATCGATCCGTCGCCCCTGTAGGAATTTGCTGATTCCTTTTGCCATTGTCTTCTAACTTGCTTGCGAGGATGCTGTACTCAACTCCGACCTATGTCGCCTGGCTCATTTCGTTTGAGTTCTCGTTTGCGGCACGTTTTACTCGCAGCCTGCTAATACGGCGGTCATCTCCTTCCAGCACTTCAACATCGAGCCCGCGAAAAGTAAGTCGCGCACCCGGTTGCGGCACTTTCCCGTATTCATTGATGACGAGGCCGGCGATGGTCGTAAAATCATCGGCCTCAATTTCCATGTCAAACAGTCGCTCGATCTTTCCGATTTCTGTAGAGCCCTGCACTTCGTAACACCCTTTACCGTCTTCGACGATATCGTTAAGTTCCTCGCCGGCTATATCTTCATCTTCGATCTCGCCAACAATTTCCTCGAGTATGTCTTCAACCGTTACCAGACCTGAAACGCCGCCATATTCATCGATCACCATCGATAGCTGCACGTGTGCTTTCTGCATTTCTTCGAGGAGTTCGGCGACAGCCTTTGTTTCCGGAACGAAGGAAACCGGTCGCACAAGGGGCGAGATTGGACCGTCTTCGTCTCCTTCCGCCCAACGCTCAAGCAGATCTCGTACATAGATAATCCCTTCGACGTTATCAATTTGATCGCGGTACGAAGGCAACCTTGAATACTTCGATTCAATCATCACGTCTCGCGCCTCACGAACGGTTGCGCCTGCAGGCACGGCGACGATGTCAGGCCGCGGCGTCATCACCTCGCTGACCCGAGTATCGCCAAACTCGAGTATCGAATGAATGAGCTGGCCCTCTTCCTCCTCAAGAATTCCTTCGGCTTCGCCTACATCGATGAGCGCCTGTATGTCGTCAGCGGCGTCTTGCTGCTCCTCTTCATCGCCGTCCTGCTGCTCCTCCTCCTTCCGCCGCGACCGGTCAAAAAGCCTGTGGAAAGGATCTGCGGCAAAAGCCATTAACGGCAGAAAGGGACGTATCATTGGCAAAAGAAATAACAGGGTGCCTTCCGGATCGCGCGTTGAGATGAATAGAGGAATCAGCTGGCGAAATATTCCCGCGAGTATAAGCCCGGCGAGCAATCCAACCAGTATAAAGCGGCGGTTCTGAAACAATGTCAGCGAGATGGAAGTCACAAGAACAGCCACGACTACCAGCAAAATTTGAATGGTCGCCGAGATGGCAAAACTAAATCTCGGCCGGTTCTCAAGCACCTGTTTAAGGAATGCGGATGAGCGTAATTTAGACCGTTCTTCAGCCTCGGTGATTAAGCGGCGCAGGCCGACGTCGCTCAACTGGCCAAAAGCCATATCGACCGTCGCCAGCAGGGACAACCCAACCAGCAGTAGAAAAGTCAGAATGATCTCAATCTGCATCTATTGGTAAATGGTAAATAGTAAATAGGGAATGGTAAATAGCGCCGCAATTAAGCAGATTTTCCATTTATGATTTCGCATTTATCATTTCCAAAATCGCCACTGAGAAATCTTACATGACAATTACTCTCTTAGATGGCAAATGAAAAATCTTAAATCTCAAATGGAAAATCGGTGTCCTTTGCTCATATGCCAACGCTTATATGCGAAGTTTCCGCCTGAGACGGATCTCCAACCGCTTCATCTCGCCCTTGTCGTTTTCATGGTCGTAACCGCAAAGGTGAAGGAGGCCATGCAGAATAAGCTGGGCCATTTCCTGGTCGAGAGTGAGACGGTTATCCTTAGCCTGTCGCATGGCCTGCTCCGGCGAGATCACTATGTCGCCAAGACTCGCGTCTTCCTGTTTTTCAAACTGGTCTGGCTTTGACGGGAACGACAGTACGTCCGTGGTGCCGCGTTTTCGGCGCCACCGACGGTTAAGCTCGCGCATCGCGCGGTCTGAAACAAAAGCCACCGTCACACACTTGACCTGTACCGGCAAAACCGTCGTAGCACGGGTCACAAAATCAATCCAGTGTTCACAATCAATTGGGAGTTTACGCTGGCGGTTGACGACCTCAATCATGATTCATCCACAGATTTACGCAGATCCCACAGATTGGGAATATGAATTCGTTATGATCAACCACGGCGCGCTGAATTCTCTTGCTCACGCTCAATCCGGTGAAATTTGCGTAATCTGCGGATTCCCGATTAAATATCTCTCTTCTTTGAATGTTCTTCGTAAGCCTTAATAATCATCTGCACCAGCTTGTGGCGGACTACATCTTTTTCCGTGAAATAAATGAATTCAATTCCGTCCAGATTTGCCAGCACGCGCTCAGCTTCAATCAGCCCGCTGCGTTTTCCTGCCGGAAGATCTACCTGGGTAACGTCGCCCGTAATCACGGCCTTGGAGCCAAAGCCAATGCGGGTTAAAAACATCTTCATCTGCTCGCTGGTGGTGTTTTGTGCTTCGTCGAGAATAATGAAGGCATCTGAAAGGGTGCGGCCGCGCATAAACGCCAGCGGGGCTACCTCAATCACCTGCTTCTCAAGCAACTTTGTTACTCGTTCGTAATCAATTAAATCAAAAAGTGCGTCATAGAGCGGACGTAGATAAGGATCAACTTTCTCCTGCAAATCGCCGGGAAGAAAGCCCAGTTTCTCACCAGCTTCAACGGCTGGCCGGGCCAGCACAATGCGATTGACTTGCTTCTGCATCAGGGCCTGAACGGCCAGGGCAACGGCAAGATAAGTCTTTCCTGTCCCAGCTACGCCAATGCCAAACACAACGTCCTGCTCTTGAATCGCCTGAATGTATTTGCGTTGCGTTGCTGACTTTGGCCCAACCTGCTTCTTTCCCGCCGGGTTGAATCGTGCCTTCGTAAAATAATCGCGCAGACTAAACGCGCGATCTTCCGCAATCTGGGCGAAAGCTTCGCGCAGCTCTTTGTCGGTAAAGGAACGACCCTCTCGGAAAAGTTCGGAGAAGTCTTGTAGTATGCGCTGTGCGGTCTCCACGTCTTCAGGGTCGCCATCGATTGAAACGTCTTGTCCGCGTGCATCAATGCGAACGTCAAGCAGCGATTCAAGGTACTTAATGTTTTGGTCGTGAACGCCAAACAGCGTTTCCAACCCGCGCGGTGGCAGTTCGATTTGTTTCAAAAGTTGTCGCGCTCTCTTTCTGCAGGCGACGAAGTTAAGGCTGTGGAATTAATTATTGTGCGGAGGTGTGAGTGTGCTGAAATTGCTGGCATATGCTGTCGGGTTTGACGCTACTACAGCCTTTATTCGGTGTCAAATATGCCATGATCGTGCCGCGAATGAGGAGTTCTGCTGGTCTGTCCCTGCTTGACACCTACCGAAGGGGTCCCTATACTCCGTCACTTGCGCATGTCCGCCATCATGTAAACTGGGTTCATAAAGCCGCTATTAACGGCTTTTGCGGTTAGAAGTTACGGGAGAGTTAGATGCCCAATCATAAGTCAGCCGAAAAGAGAATGCGCCAGAGCGAGGCGCGCCGAAAGATTAATCGTGGCAATCGCAGCCGTGTGAGAACTTCAATCAAGAATCTTCGCGGAGCCATTGGCGCAGGCGATGCAAAGCAGATTAAAGACCTGTTATCGCCGACGATTTCGACGATCGATAAAGCCGTACAGAATGGCGCATTGCATAAGAATGCCGCCGCACGTTACAAATCTCGATTGACGGCTCGGTCGAATGAGGCTGCAGCTAAATAGGATTGACAATAATTAGTCGGAAGACAGGCGGATCGAGTAATCGGTCCGCCTCATTTTTTTGTTTGCGGAGTAGGACAGACATTCTTGTTTGTCACTTCTCTTTCTAGCCATTCTTTCGAACCGTTGAATGCAAGAATGCATATGCTGCCCGAGGAAGGAGCGAAGATGACAGCTTACTACCAAACCGAGAAAGAAATTCAGGATGTAATTGAAAATTTCGAGTCGTGCATAACTGGCAAAGACAACTTCGGCCACTATGACCATCTCACGGTGGCAGTCTGGTATCTCCGCAATTCAACCTCAGACCAGGCATTCGAGAAAATGCGTTTTGGACTGTTGCGTTTCCTGGATCATCACGCGGTTAGCCGCGCCCCATATAGCGATCAGTTAACCATGTCCTGGATCAACCTGGTACAGAGCGTTATCAAACAAACGGATCCAGATCTCTCACTTGTTGAAGTCACAAACATTGTGCTCGACCGACTGGGACATTCCCGCATAGTCCTCGAGCAAGACAGCCAGGGTTGTGTGAAGGAAGTGGTTCAAGAGGATCAGGCAAACAGTCAGTCGGAATAATTAGAGCCTCGGTTCGTTTACAATGCTTGAATTTAATTTCTTCCCTGTAACAATCAACCCTCGCGCAGGAAAATTCATTTGGCCATTTAGGAAATATTCGCCGGCGGCTTTTTCAACGGCTTCTCTCACCGCGGCCACTTGCTCGGGCGCGAGCTTCTTGAGCTTGTTTCTAAATGTATCTGACATTTCCGTGCGCAGTTCCCAAAAGCGCGCTACCGTCATCGGCGCCTCTATCTTGAACGCCAGGGTTCGCTCGGTTACAGAAGTCGCTCCCGCTTCCTGCAAAACCTTGACTAGTTTGCCCGGACGTGCAAAACGGAATGCAGTCGGCAAGTCTTCGTCCGGCGGCTCTGCAGGAAGAAATCGCTTCAGGATCTCTGTAATGACACTGAAGAAGGGGTTGACTCCTTCGGCGGCCCAAACAACAAATGAAACATAGTTACCAGGTTTGACCACTCTTAGTATCTCGCTCAAGCTCGCTGGGACGTCCGTGAAAAACATCGCTGGGAGTCTGCTCACTGCCACATCAAAGGAATTATTGGAGAAAGGAAGGTCCTGCGCTGCACACTGATGAAATTGTATGTTGGTCAATCTTCGCTCTTGCGCTTCATTTTGAGCGGCTTTGACCATTCCCGCAGCCGGATCGGTGTAGGTGACGCGTCCTGAGGAGCCGACAATTGGAGCTATTGTCAGCGACGGTTCACCATTTCCTCCGCCGACATCAAGCACAGACTGCCCAGGACCAATGTGAGCATGCTCGATGAGCGCACCCGTTAGGGGGGCGAACATTTTCTCAATCAATGTCCGATACTTATTCCAATACTGGGACGATGTTTCCCACGCGGCGAGCAGTTCGGTTGCATCATCAGTAGCCATTTATTCGAGTCTTTCTATTTCGACTCGAGTGGGAGTCCAGCTTTTTCCCAGGCTTCGAATCCTCCGAAAAGCGGATGAACGTTTTTGTAGCCGCGCCGGGAAAGCTCCTGCGCCACACGGGCGCTCGAGGCTTCGTGAGGTCAGGTGCAGTATGTGATTACCGTACGGTCGTGAGGAATTTCAGAAAGGTGTTGCTCGATTTCCTCGGCGGGCACACGCACGGCGCCGGGCAACCTGGTGGCTGCTTCGCCCCATGCTTTAGGATTACGCGTATCGACAAATGTAAATTGCTCCCCGCGATCCATCCGATCTTTGATTTCATCGATTGTAACTCTGGTCGCTTCCATTTCACCCTCCATTTTGCCTTTTTGCCTTAGTTACCAGCCTCCGATTTCTCTATTTCTTATTGAATCAGTCAAGATCAAACAACAAAATTTCTGAAGGCTCCTGGGCAACCATCCTAAGGCTTGACTCCTTACTAACAGCTGCGCCGTCGCCTTGCTTCAGGTTAATGTTATTCAGCGCGACCGAACCAGCGGCGACTTGAAGCCAGGCATGCCGGTCACTTCCAAGGGGTTGAACCAGTTCGCGACCCGCATCCAGCAATGACGCATAAATATTCGTGTCCTGGTGAATTTTTACGGAGCTTTGATCTCCATCGGGGGAAACAATCAGACGCAACTTATTCCGTTTTTCCTCGTCTGAAAAGGTTTTCTCCTCATATTCAGGCAGGAGGTTTTGTTCGCGAGGCAAAATCCAGATCTGCAAGAGATGAACGGGTTTGTCGTCCAGCGGATTTGATTCGCTATGCATAACCCCGGTTCCGGCGCTCATACGCTGCACGTCACCGCGCTGGATGACAGAACCCGTGCCAATGCTGTCGCGATGTTCAAGCGCCCCCTCCAAAATGTAAGTGACGATCTCCATGTCGCGATGCCCGTGCCTTGGGAAACCGCGCCCTCCCTGGACGAAGTCTTCGTTAATCACGCGCAAGTTACGAAATTGCGTGTGCTTGGGATCGTAGTAATCACCGAAAGAAAAAGTGTGATAGGTGTTGAGCCAGCCGAAATCGAAGTGGCCGCGTTTCTCTGCCTTGCGGATCGTTATCATGTGTTCCTTGTGATTGTTTCCAACGACTTCCGTCGTCATAGTTTGTCAGTACCACCTGCCGTAGCGTGGGTCATCGGTTTACTTCGAAGCGTACCTAGTCACACGCCTGTTCCCACCACCCCAGCCGGGTCGCCCGGCTGGGGAACCAGGTCCGCACGCGGTACTGATTTGCGACAAATTAATGTTTGTCGGACATTGCAACAAAAATCTGTGCCAACTCATTCAAACCACTCGCATCGTCGTCCTTGAACCTGCCAAACACTGGACTGTCGAGATCGAGAACACCAATTAACTGCTCATTATTGATGAGTGGGATCACAATCTCGGAATTTGATTCGCTGTCGCACGCGATATGGCCGGGAAACTCGTGAACATTGTCTACCAGAATCGTCTGTCGTTGTTGCGCTGCCGTACCACACACTCCCTTTCCGATTTCAATGCGCACGCAGGCAGGTTTCCCCTGAAATGGGCCAAGCACCAGTTCGTCATTCTTATGCAAATAGAAACCCGCCCAATTCAAATCCGGCAGCGAATGGAATATCAGTGACGCGAAATTTGCTGCATTCGCAGTGAAGTCGCGCTCGCCTTCGAGCAGGCTGCGAAGCTGCTCGGCGATTTCGTCGTACAGTTTCGGCTTAATGCTCTTATCCAACTTGACTATCTGAAGTGTCATAGGTCCAATTTGTCTCTAAGCCGCGTGGCGGCGAAATGTTTAATAGAACTAATCTATTAAAACTCGCTTAGCTCCGTTAGGAGCGAAATGTTCTTGCCCCAGAAATGAGCGAAGCGAAATGTTATTACTCGCGAGCTATGAACATCTCGTGCCTGGGGCACGAAACGCGATTCGATAGTTACGCCTCATCGCGAATCGTGAGCGCTTTCCAAAGATATGTCTGTCGAAGGTCGAATACTAATCACCACCGACTTTGAAACCGGCGTGTTGCTCTTGTCTGCCACACTTCGCAGCGGCACAAGTACATTTGTCTCCGGAAAGTAAGTAGCAGCGCAACGTCGAGGAATGCTGTAGGGCACTACAACAAAACGACGCGCGATGCGCTGTTCGCCTTCAAAGTGACTAAATAGGTCAACCACTTGTCCCTCGACCAAATTTGCTGAACGGATATCATCAGCATTTAGAAACAAGACACGGCGTCCGTTGAAGATGCCTCGATAACGATCGTCCAAACCATAAATCGAGGTGTTGAATTGATCGTGGCTACGGATGGTCATCATCAAAAACTGATCCGGCTTCAGATCATGTCGTGGCAAAGAGTGCACCGTAAAAACAGCGCGGCCACTTGGGGTCTTAAATACTCGTTCACGAGCGGAACTGGGAAGATGGAAGCCGCCCGGCCGGCGGATGCGAGTGTTGTAGTCATCGAATCCTGGAACCACCCGCGCAATATGATCCCGTATGTGATCATAATCGGCTGTTAGTTCTTGCCAGTTTATGCTTGAGCGATTTCCCAATGTGGCGATTGCCAGCCGAGAGACTATCGCCGGTTCACTCAAAAGTTCCTCCGACGCCGGCCGCAGGAAACCACGCGACGCCTGCACGACGGCCATCGAATTTTCTGTAGTTACAAATTGGGGGCCATTCATCTGGATATCACTTTCCGTTCGGCCCAGACACGGGAGTATCAAAGCTTGCGCGCCGGTGACTAGATGCGCACGATTGAGTTTCGTCGATACGTGCGCGGTTAGCCTGCACCGCCGCAGCGCCTGCGCAGTGTATTCCGTGTCTGGGGTGGCTGAAAGAAAGTTTCCGCCGAGCGCGAAGAAAACGCGCGCCCGACCTTCGTGCATCGCTTCGATTGCTTTCACGGTGTCGTAACCATGTCGTCTCGGTGGCTCAAAATTGAATTCAGCGGCCAGGTCGTCGAGAAACGTATCCGTGGGCCGTTCCCAGATTCCCATCGTGCGGTCGCCCTGCACATTGCTATGCCCCCTCACGGGACAGAGTCCGGCCCCGGGTTTGCCAATCTGGCCGCGCAGCAACATCAGATTGACTATCTCCTGAATGTTGGCCACCGCATTTTTGTGCTGGGTAAGACCCATGGCCCAACAAAAGATTGTGCGTTCGGAGTCAATAAAAATCTTCGCAGCCTCTTCAATCGCGCTCCGGGGAACGGCGCTCTGCCCCAGGATGTCATTCCAGGAAGCTTTTTTTATAGCGGCGGCGAATTCATCAAAACTGCTCGTGTAACCCTCAATGAAATCGCGGTCCAACACCTCACCAGGCCGCCGGTCTTCTTCAGCCAAAACAGCTTTCGTAATTCCCTGGAGCAACGCCACATCACCATTGATGCTTACCTGAAGAAACAAATCCGCCAGCGCCGTTCCACCACCAAACCAGCCCAAAACATCCTGTGGATGTTTGAACTGTGTCATGCCAACTTCAGGAAGCGGATTAATGTGTACCAACTTGCAGCCATTCTGTTTGGCCTTCTGCAGGGCGCTCAACATCCGCGGATGGTTTGTGCCTGGGTTCTGGCCGATGACGAAGATTGCCTGGGCCAGGTTGAAGTCTTCGAGCGTCACCGTTCCCTTGCCCACGCCGATTGTTTCACCCAGCGCCGAACCGCTCGATTCGTGGCACATGTTTGAGCAGTCAGGGAGATTGTTTGTGCCGAATTGCCTGACAAACAATTGATAAAGAAACGCGGCTTCATTGCTGGTGCGCCCAGAGGTATAGAAGATTGCTTCGTCCGGATGGCTGAGTGCGTTCAGCTCCGTGGCGATCAGAGAGAAGGCCTCATTCCAGGTAATCTGTTCGTAACTAGTTGCGTCCTGGCGAAGCACCATCGGATGCGTGAGACGTCCTTGTTTGTTGAGCCAGTAATCAGATTTGCCGGCGAGATCGGCCACACCCCATTGCCGGAAAAACTCGGGCGTTATTCGCCTGGTTGTAGCTTCATCAGCGACGTGCTTGGCGCCGTTTTCGCAGAACTCCGCATGCGAGCGTTCGTTATCAGGCTCGGGCCAGGCGCAACCCGGGCAATCAAATCCAGCCTTCTGATTCAGCTTCAACAGAGTGCGCACGCCGCGCGTCACACCCATTTCGTTCCAGGCAGACTTAGCCGTAGCGATAATTGCCGGAATACCACCAGCCACTTTACCTATTGGTTTGATTTGAACGAGAGATGGCTCCTCAGGCGATTGAGCGCCTGCGTGTGCGGTGCCTTCGTGATCTGACATATTGGCCATTACTGATGATTCGATTGATAATTGTAAGGTTTAGAAGGGTGTTTTTAAAGTAAGGGGCTCGGGTAGGTAGTGTCAGTTTGAAATTCAGCCGCGGATTAACGCGAATGAACACGAATCTGAAGAACACTAGATCAGAAAGATCGCCAACGCCGACGAGCTTTCTGAATCCATTTCTAGTCTTTGTTGCCAGCTTGTTTATTCTAATACGTCTTTTTCAGATTCGCGTTCATTCGCGTTCATCCGCGGCTGAATGTTTGGGGGCGCTGCCACTGTCTTCAAAGTGACTCATTACTCTCGGGTACGCGCCAGACCAGCGATAAGTCGCTATTAAAGGTCAGCCGTTCGCGGCTATCCCGTCGCATGTCGCATAGCCGGAATCCCCATTCAACAACTCAATGGTTTGTCCAACTCTTATTCTTCCAGGTTGCAAGACGCGAGCATAGAGGCGCGAATAGCCGGGATGAAGCTTCTGGGAAATGCGTTGATACTTGCCGTCGATAAACGAAGAAGGAATGGTATTGCAGGGCGTTGTGTAGCCGGTTATTTCGACCAGCACTTCATCACCTAACCCGAGCCGGGTGCCTGGGTTGAGTTGCTCCCAAGCGAGTCCTGTAACTGTAACGTTTTCGCCGACCGATCCAGGAAAGATGGGATGACCTTCCGCTTGCAGCTCCAGAATCCGCTCCAGAGAAAAAAGGCATAGAGCGCGTTCAGGCCCGCCATGGATATCAGGAAAGCGGTGAGCGTCGCCCACCAGTCCCAACTCGTTGACCTCCGCTTCATGGGTCGCCAATTTCGGCACGCCGCCGGGAGAAATGTTGAGTTGAAATATTCGTCCCTTCATTTCCTTACCAGATCACCCTCACCCATACATCGCACAACTATAAACATCAGACTCCAGCCAGGCAATGAACTCCGAACTGTGGTACTGATGCAGTTTGAGTGCTTGCCATTAGTACAACGATCGGGCCGCCTCAATCGCAATTCAGCCGGGCAAACTGCATCATTACCCCAACTGTCGTCAAGCTTTAGGTTTATGCCCCACAGCAGAATTGACTTGCCCTCGGGTTTAGCTTAAAAACTTCTTCTCTTAAAATGAAATTCAAAACAGACATCGCTTCTTAGCAGAGGTTAAAATACGATGACTCGTTCACTCTTTCATTGCCTCATTGCGTCGCTTTTATTGATTGCCTCGGGATCTGCGGCGATTGCGCAACTAAAACCCGGCCGCGATCCGAATCAGCCAACCGATGAGGAATACACGAAAAAGATTCGAGAATACACCACTGAACCATTTTTCAACTCGCCGTTAACTGACTATTTGCCGGCCTCGCCACAAGTGCCCACGCCAAAGGCGGTATTAGGTGACGTTGCCGGCGCGCCAGGAAAGCTGCCGTATGCAGAAGAAGTTTACCGCTACATGCGCATGCTCGAGAAAGCCAGCCCGCGCATAAAAGTTTATTCGATTGGCGCGACCGAAGAGGGCCGCGAAATGATTGCTGTTGCCGTTGCTTCGGAGCAGCTATTGGCACATCTCGACGATAACCGGGCGCGACTCGCGAAGCTTGCTGATCCGCGGACAATCAATCTTGATGATGCTGAGGCTGATCGACTCGTAAGCGACTCCTTCCCAATCTACTACATTACGGGGGCCATTCATTCGACGGAAACAGGTTCGCCCACTGCCCTGATGGAACTCGCTTACCGCCTCGCCATCGACGAGAGCCCTTACGTCAAATTCATACGTGAGAATGTAGTCACCTTAATCACACCCGTTGTCGAGGTCGACGGACGCGATCGCATGGTAGACATTTACAACTGGCACCTGGCCCACCCGAAAGAAAACTGGCCGCCACTGGTCTACTGGGGCCACTACGTGGCTCACGACAACAATCGCGACGCCATCGGCCTCTCGCTTAAGCTTACCAGGAATGTGCTCAACACATTCACCGGATGGAAGGTCCAGGTGCTTCATGATCTGCACGAATCAGTTCCATACCTCTACGACAACACGATTGGCGATGGACCTTATAATGCCTGGATCGATCCGATTCTGACTGACGAGTGGCAGATGATTGGCTGGAATAATGTATCGGAAATGACGAAGTTTGGCATGCCGGGAGTTTTTGCTCATGGGAACTTTGATACCTGGTCGCCCGGCTATCTGATGTTCATCGCGGCCACGCACAATGGCATTAGCCGTCTTTACGAAACTTTTGGCAACGGGGGGGCCGACACTCTCGAGCGAACTCTTTCGCCAAGCGAATATCAGCGCACCTGGTATCGTCAGAATCCACCTCTCCCAAAAGCTAAATGGTCGCAACGCAACAACAATAATTACGAGCAAACGGCGCTGCTGACTTCACTCTATTACTTCGGCAATAACAGCAAGCTCTTTCTCAAGAATTTCTATTTGAAGAGCAAACGTTCCATCTTGAAACCGAAGAACGAAGGGCCTGCTGCTTACGTTTTGCCGGCTAACGATCCACGCCCCGGTAATCAAGCTGAACTGCTGCGCACCCTGCAGGCGCAAGGTGTGGAGATTAGCCGGGCGAGCACACCTTTTACAGTTTCAATTAAGGCAAAAAAGAAGGAGACAGTTTCGGGAGCGGAACGCGCGCCGCAGACAGGCAACCCGGCTGGCGTAGGGGTGACGACCGCGTCGCCATCGCCATCGCCAGTTCCGTCGCCGGCAACGACCGAGTCGCACACTTTTCCCACCGGCAGTTATATCATCCGCATGGACCAGCCCTACAGTCGCATTGCCGATGCGCTACTGGATTATCAGTACTGGGCGCCAAACGACCCGCAGCAGGATGTCTATGACGACACGGCATGGACCATGGGAGAACTCGCGAATGTCGAGGTTTCTCGAATAGTTGATACGAAGGTGTTGGATGTGCCCATGGAACGTATTAGTGGTGATGTGCGTGCTCCGGGTTCCGTGACGGGAACGGATTCGATCTATATCGCCAATCACAATGCTGACAACGCGCTCGTGACGCTGCGCTATAGACTTAAAGACGCTCACGTGGAAGCATCCGAAGAGCCGTTTGAAGCCGCAGGCCAAAAATTCAACAGAGGTTCTTTCATAATTCGCAAAACCTCGCCAGATGAAATACAACGCGCCGCCGCCGATCTCGGGATACAAGTGTACACCGTGGCAGCAGCGCCTTCAGTCAAGACACACACGATCAAGCCTGCGCGAGTCGCGCTAATGCACACATGGCTGAACACACAGGATGAAGGCTGGTGGCGTTTGGCCCTGGACCAATTGCAAGTGCCGTATGCTTACATTAACACGCAGGAAGTTGCCAAGGATGAGAACCTGAAAGCGAAGTACGACGTCATCCTCTTCGCGCCTGTCGGGCGCGACCCGGGCGCAATCGTGAACGGCTTGCCCATGTACGGAAACCCGCTACCATGGAAAACAACTTCACTCACACCCAACATCGGCAAGATCGATTCGACTGAGGACATACGGCCGGGACTCGGATGGTCAGGGCTCGCGAACCTGCAAAAATTTGTGCAACAGGGCGGGGTCTTTCTTACAGTAGACGATACATCAAGCTTTGCCGTGAATTACGGCTTCACGCCCGGCGTATCTATTGCGCGCGCCGTGCGGCTGAAGGCCGTAGGAGACATTCTGCGGATTAAGACCGTTGATCCCGCGAGCCCGATAGCCTACGGTTACGCCGACTCGCTGGCGATGTACTGCTCAAATGGTCCAATTTTTAATCTCAGCAACTTTGCTAGCGGGCGTGGCGGCAACGCGCCGCGCGAGTCACGAGTGACAGGGCGAGGCACCGCCGACGAACCTGACACGGTGCAGGGACGGCCGCCGGCGGATATACCTGAAGTGCCGAAAGCGGAGGTTTGGGAAGCGTTGCCGCCGACTGATGAACAGCGCCGCAATGCCTTTTCACTTATTCCTCCCGCCGATCGACCGCGCGTGGTCTTGCGTTATGCGGATGCAAAGGATCTTTTTGTTTCCGGATTGCTGGATGGCGGGGACGAAATCGCTCAGCATGCTGCTGTGATTGATGTGCCGTTAGGACGCGGTCACGTTGTGCTTTTCTCGACGAATCCAATGTGGCGCGGACAAACCAAAGGCAGCTACTTCCTCGTCTTCAACGCGATCCTGAACTTCGACAATTTGAACGCCGGTAGAAAACTCGATGAGAAGTAAAAGATCACGCGGGAGCGATACGACCCCAAGTTGATTCTATCTTTAAGAATCTTCGTCTCCAGAATGACAGCTTACAGGCTTGTCGTTCCGTTAGTGAGACGTGTTTGAGGTTTACGCAGCTCGCAACAATGCACGCTCTATCTCTTGAGGAAGATCGAGGAACATGAAGTACTTGGCTGGATAGAGATAGTCTTCGCCTTCGTTATCTACCACCCGGATGTAGTTTGATTTTGCCCCGCTTTCATCGGGCAGGACTTGATAGATCTTGCGAGGAGTGAGTAGGTCGGCATCGTCACTTTGAATGCAGACCGCGAATTTCGTCTCTGGCTTTTCACGTCTGGACATAAACTCAATCGAGGTAGCGCTTAATTCTCATCTTCTTCTTGCCGATTCCATGGGCTTCGAACCAATGGATTTCTGCAATACGAATCGTACCATCATTGAGGCGTACATTGGCAACTCCTTTCAGCTTCCGCCAACGCCCTTTCCCATAGCGCTTTTGAAGCAGTGAAAGAATACGAATGTTACGGCTAACCGCAATTGTTTGAACGTCCGAGATCGTTCCTATGATTTCAAAGTGCAAGGAGTTTGGAAATTACATCGTCAAGCTTTAAAGGGCCTGCGAAATTATAGTTCGGGATTCCACATAAGTGCCGATCTTACTAACCTTTCGCGTCCTTACAGCTTACCGAATCTCTTGCATGTATAGGGACAATCCTGATGATTCCGTCATGAAATTTCGAAGAGTTTGACCTTGGCGCAAAAGAACGCTAAGAGATAGACGGATATGAAACCTGGAATTTACGTCTGACAGGGAAACACCGGCTAGTTGCTGCATTCGAGGGATTTTATTTTTTCAGCCCATCTCCTCGTATGGAATAAATCCGTCCGTCGGTGTTAATATCCAATCCCCCGTTTCACAAGAGTAATCTATGGTGGCGATTTTCTCATAAGCAGAATTATTGCCGTCGCGGCAGTCTCACGGCGATCTCACTACCCGCCGGCCCGCCATTATTCAAGGGCTGGCAATCAAAGAAAGGTGAAGCGAATGGTTTCCGCAAAACGAATTAGAACATTGATGACCCTTGCTTTTGTCCTGGCCGCTGTTGCTGCAATGCTTGTCACTCAACGAGTGCGGGCGCAGAAGCAAGACCAGCAAAAACCCTCATCTTTCATGCCTGTCATTGAAGAGCCCTTCGACGTGGTACGCGCGCGGGATAAAGCAGCGAAGGCGGGCGTAATGGCCGCACACCAAAAGTATCTCGAAGAGCGCTACGATCTGCGGCGTCGTGTCGATGAAAATGTGCGAATGACGCGCGGCAAACCAATCCCCGTTGGCCCAACTGCGAAACTGCGTGGTGGCACGACCTGGGAGCAACTCGGACGCATGTCTCCTCAGGAGATTAGGGACAAGGATTTGTTTCCCTACCTGCCTTTGCCGCACGTGAATCACCCAGTCGGTGGAATGGTCTTTCCGCAGACAGAGATCAAATTATTGCCGCGCGTCGAGCGCTTTGACATGGACTTTGATTTGCCGGACCACTTCCTGCCTGAATTTCCACCGGCAATGTTTTTGACATCGCGGAAGGACCTTGGCGACGTTTCCCAGGGACAGCTGGTTACCGTCAATAATTTCTACCAACTACTCAACGGCATTCTCAATCCAAAGCAACTCGAAGGGTTGCGCTTGCTGGTCACACAGTTTCCACAACAGCAGTTCAACGCTACCGACGACCGTAAAACGGAAAGAGCCGACGGCATGCTGGGCGTGGCGTGCTTTGATTGTCATGTCAACGGTCATACGTCGGCGGCCTTTCACCTGGTAGGTGACATTCGCCCGCAAGAGAACCGGCGACGGATTGAAACTACTTCGTTGCGAGGTGTGAATATTCAACGCCTGTTTGGATCACAAAGGGCGCTTAAGACCGTGGAGGATTTTACGGAATTTGAGCAGCGAGCGGCCTACTTTGATGGCGATCCCGTCATTGCTACGAAGAAAGGTGTCAATGTTTTGGAGCGGGCATCGCAAGTTCATTTCATGGCGGAGTTCCAGGCGCTGTTGGATTTTCCGCCCGCGCCGAAACTAAATGTCCTGGGTCGGCTCAATCGTAGTAAAGCGACTGAAAGCGAGATACGAGG
>JALYXE010000581.1 GCA_030947265.1 Acidobacteriota bacterium | reverse complement strand
CTACTAAGGGGCTCATTTGAATTTGGGTTGCCAGACGGTTAGCCGTGAGACGTGAGAGCGGGACCGCCCGCCGGGATGGAACTCTCTTCAGCAATCTCTATCAATTGGCCACGTGCGCGTAGCGATTTTTCTGCGGCTTCCACAATTCGTATCAGCCGAAGACCGGCCTGGCCGTCAGTTTCAGGCTGTTTGTTGTTTTCGATGCAATCAACGAAGTGAAGTGCTTCGGTTTGCAGCGCTTCTGTTGCGTCAAGGCGGGGGGCCCACATATCACCGGAACGATAACTGACAAGCATCTCGTAAACAGCCTCAGGGCTTTGGGAAATTGTGATGCCTTTGTCGTAAATCTTCACTTTCTCGCTCGGCTCTAAATCATCGTAAAGGATCATCTTCTCGCTGCCGCCGATAAGCGTGTGCCGCACCTTGACGGGCGTGAGCCAATTGACGTGGACATGCGCTATCTGTGGGTTTTCAAAGAAAAGCGTAATGTAAGCCACATTCTCAGGTTGACCCGGCACATGGCTAATGCCGGTGGCAGAAACCGCGGTAGCTCTCGAGGGGAGCACATAATCCATAATTGAAAGATCGTGGATGGCCAGGTCCCAAATTACATTCACGTCGTGCTGAAAAAGTCCCAGATTAATCCGCACGGCATCGTAGTAATAAATGTCACCCAAGGCGTTCGCCGTGATCAGCTCACGAATCTTTCTTACGGCGCTGGTGTAAACAAAGGTATGATCGACCATGAGGACACGTTTGCGGCGAGCAGCTTCCTCGATCAACTTAATGCTTTGCTCGGAGTTTGCCGCGAGAGGTTTCTCTACCAGCACGTGCTTGTTGGCTATGAGCGCAGCCATCGCCAATTCAAAATGCGATGACACCGGTGTTGCAATTACGATGGCATCGACTGCCGGGTCGTCAAACAGAATGCGGCAGTCGCTGACGGTCTTAATCGTGGGATACCGGGCCTTTAACTGGACCAGGCGTTCACTTCGCAGGTCGCAAACGGCTACAACCCGTGATACTGATGCTTCCATGAAATTGCGCACCAGGTTAGGGCCCCAGTATCCGTATCCGATCACTGCAACGTTAATCATGCGTAATCCAGCTTGCCCTGCGATATTTGGCTGCGGCGATCTCTTACGTCCCCGACGACGCGAGCCGGCACGCCGGCAACAATCGAATAATCCGCCACGTCGCGCGTCACCACCGCGCCGGCGCCGACCAGCGCTCCTTCGCCAATTGTGATGCCCGCCATAATTGTGACGTTACTGCCAATGGCGGCTCGCCGCTTGACATGTGTCTGGACCACCGCCCAGTCCGCTTCTGTTTGTAACGTGCCGTCGTCGTTGACCGCCCGAGGATAGGGATCATTAGTAAACATCACACCGTGGCCAATAAACACCTCGTCTTCAATGGTCACGCCTTCACAGATAAATGTATGAGAGGAAATTTTGCAGCGGGCTCCGACCGAGGCATTTTTCTGGATCTCGACGAATGCACCGATTCTGGTTTCGGCATCTATCGCGCAGCCGTAGAGATTTACCAACTCGGGCTGAAAGATACGAACATCTCTTCCCAACGTTACATCAGAAGCAATGGGCATCTTGGATTTCTCTTCTGCGGGCTCGATTTGTAACGTAAACTGTTAGTTTGCGTCGTGAGCCATTCGAGACATAGGCCGTCACGAACCGTCCGCAAACTAACAGTTTGCGTTACCCTCTTTCTTCCAGCAATCGCTCAAGCGCATAAAGCATCCAGCCCTGTGTCCAACGCATGAAAGGCGTGTGAACGGTGTAAAAGCGTCGGCGCTGGTAATAAAAGAAACCCTCACGGTCGCGCAGATTTCGAAGAGTCCAGCCCGCGATCTTCCCGGCTAACGACAGTGCGTCGGGATCCAGGTCCTGCAATTCAACAAGCGCGACGATTGCCGTGGCAGCCGCGTGCGTATCCGCAGGATAAAGGTTGTCATGGTAGTATTTCGGCCACCCGTCTGCAAGAAAGAAGCGTTCGCGCCAGAAGCTGTATCCCCGTCGCAACGCGAGATCAAAATCACTTCCTGCGTCACCAGACGACTTAATGATTCTCGAGAGCGAGAGCAGTACATAGGCCGTATGGAAATTATCAATCCACTGCTGATTGGGTTCGGCACCATACGGCCAGGAACCCTCGTCACCTTGTCTTCGAATAACGTAGCGGCCCCCGCGGATAGCCAAATCATAGAGCTCGCTTTCTCCGGTGAGAGCTCCCACAGTTGCCAAAACCTCAGCTGCGAACAAACTCGCGTTGAAAATCCTGGTGTTGTCTAATGGCGAGTAACTAAAGCAAGCCTCTTCATCCGATTCAACAGTTCGCTTTAAATCCTTAAGAATGAATTCGCAACTGCTGCGCGCTGTTTCCAGATATTGATCGTCATTAAGAGTTCGGTGGGCCTCGATCATCGCCCGCACCGCAAATGCGGTTGGTACAATCATCGGAACTCCTTGCGGAGCAAAGAACTTGCGGCTTTGCCAGTCGAAGTTGTAGCCCCAGGCTGAGCCGCTGTAACCCTGGATTCGCATTCTCAACAACTCATCCAGTAATGCGCGCGATTGAGCCCTGGCTTCCGATGTTGTCGTTCTTCGATAGTTTGCCAACGCCGCAAGAGCGAAAAGAGCAATCCCTTTTGAATTTTTTTGCGCCGGAACAAGCATTGCCGGGCGCATGTTCAGCGGCGAACGTTTGACGGCCTGGGTCCAGATTAGTCGAGCGGTTCCGGAATACTTGAAAGGAGTAGCTTGTAAGACTCGGCTGTTAAGTGCATCGAATGGATCGTAGCCGGAAAAGTCTCGTTTGCGACACCAGACACGAAGGTCGTCAGCGGCTTTTTCGAGATTTAATTCGTCCATAGAAACGGCTGGCCGAACATTCCCCGGGCCCGCCTCTAAACGCCTGGTAACCTCTCACTGTTCACCGCCCACTCTCACTGCTCCCTGCGTACTGCCTTCTGCTCACTGTCCACTGGTTACCGAGGTCTCGATTCGCCGCGGCGTCTCGATAAAGCTCTCGTGCCAGAGTTCAAACATAAGTAAAGTCCAAAGCAGCTTACGGTGATTTGCTACGCCGCCCTCGTGCTCGTCCTGTAGTTTGGTGACGTACTCAGGATTGAAAACGCCGGCCCTCCTCACACGATCTGGCGACAAGAGATCTCGCGCCAGCGGACGCAATTTTCCTTTCAGCCACTCCGCTACCGGCACACCAAAACCTTTTTTGCCTCGGCGGGTCACAAAAGGGGGCAGAAAATCCTCGATCGCACGTTTCAAGATATATTTCGTCTTGCGACCTCGCAGTTTGTAATTTGCCGGCAACGAAGCCGCAAACTCCGCCACTCCGGGATCGAGAAAAGGCGCGCGTACTTCAAGTGACACCGACATACTGGCGCGATCAACTTTTGTCAGTATGTCTTCAGCGAGGTAAAGCCGCGTATCGAGACTTTGCATTCTCTCAACGACGTCACTGGAATCACAGTCGTCATACATAGCTCGAGCGTCGCGATAAATATCGCCGTCGCTTTCGCGCAACACGCCGGGGGTCAACAGACTCTCCTGCTCGTCCGGAGTAAACGATCCAAACCAAACGTGGTGCCTCGCAACCCGATCGTATTTTGACCCCGCGATGAACCGCGTTGCCTTGTAGTCAAATGAGAGGTTTTTCGTTTTGACCGGAAGCACATGAACCAATGGTTCAATTACGCCAGCTCGCAAAAAACCGGGAACTCTCGAATAAAGCTCCGCCAGGCGATGTCCGCGGTACATGGGATAGCCCGCGAAAAGTTCATCGCCTCCATCCCCGCCGAGTGCGACAGTCACGTGCTTACGAGTGAAACGAGATAACAGGTAGGTAGGAACGAGCGATGGATCGCTAAAAGGTTCATCCATCCACGAGCCGATATCGCCGACAAGGTTGGCTGCAAGATTTGCGCTCAAGCGTTCTTCGTGATGATCCGTACCAAGAAACTTGGCCACGGCTCTGGCATACGAAGACTCGTCAAAAGAGGACTCCGCAAATGAAATGGAAAAAGTTTTGACTGCTTCGGACGATGCGCGCACGGCCAGGGCTGCGATCGTCGACGAATCAACTCCACCGGAAAGCAACACTCCGAGCGGCACGTCGGAAACCAGACGCATGCGCACCGACTCGGACAACAGTTCGCGCAAATGTTCGGCAGCTTCAGTTTCAGTGGGAGGCGGTTGCCTGGTTTTGTAACTCAGACTCCAGTAAGAACCAGTATCAATCTTACCGTTCTCGAGCGTCAAGGTATGCGCGGCGGGCAGTTTATTAATGCCCTGGTAGATCGAAAGCGGCGCCGGAATATAATCGAATGAAAGATACTGGCGCAGCGCTTGAAGATTTAGCGAACTTTTGACACCCGGATGGGCCAGCAACACCTTTGGCTCCGAAGCAAAAAGAAATGTTTTCTCAAACACGCACCAGTAGAGGGGCTTCTCGCCAAAGCGATCCCGCGCGATGAAAAGCCTGCGCCGCCGCGAATCCCACAACGCAAAAGCAAACATGCCGTTGAGTCGCTCGACCATACCGACGCCATACTCTTCATAAAGATGAGGCAACACTTCTGTGTCAGATTGACTTCTGAAACTGTGTCCGCGCTTTTCGAGATCGCGCCGGAGTTCGCGATAGTTGTAAATTTCGCCGTTGAGGATAACGGCGACGCTCCCGTCTTCGTTACAGGCAGGCTGTTCACCCGTTAGCAGATCAATGATTGCAAGGCGCCGCATTCCCAGGGCCACGCCGTTGGCGACCATCAGACCTTCGGAATCAGGCCCCCGATGGACCATCCGCTCGCACATTGAGTGGAGCAGTTCGCGCGCCCCTTCGGGCGGCGGCGTGCGCGAGTCAAGATTGGCCCAACCGGTAATTCCACACATGACTTAGTCATTCCACACATGACTTAGTAGCACAGGCATTTCCACATGTCATGCTGGCAATGGGGGGCGACAGACAGGAATGTCTGTCCTACTTTTCAAATCCGATCTTTTCGCGGACGGCATAAATCGATTTCGCTTGCGACTCGTGATACGTGCGCACGAGCATCTCTGCCAACATACCCATCAACAAAAATTGGATGCCTACGGCAAACACGACAATCGCCAGAATCGGCAGCGGTGTCTGGACAAAGTCGGCCTTATGAAAGAGCTTCAGGAAGACAGCGTAAAGGCCCGCCAGCAATGACACCAAAAACGCCAACATGCCGAACGTTCCGAAAATATAGATGGGTTTCGTTTGATATGAAGCCATAAACTTGATCGTCATCAGGTCGAAGACCACTTTGAAAGTCCGCGAGAGTCCATACTTTGATTTGCCCATCGTGCGCGGATGATGTGCGACTGGTATTTCGGCTACGCGCGCTCCTTCCCAGGAAGCCAGAATCGGAATGAACCGGTGCATCTCACCGTAGAGTCGCACGCTTTCCAGAGATTCGAGGCGATAGGCTTTTAGCGTGCATCCGTAATCGTGAAGCGGCACTCCACCAATCCAGGAGATTAGGCGGTTGGCAATCATGGAGGGAATTTTGCGGGTGATTATTTTGTCCTGGCGGTTCTTGCGCCAGCCGGAAACCACGTCATAGCCCTGGTCAAGCTTTTCCAACAACCGTGCGATATCTGCAGGATCATTCTGCAGGTCGGCGTCCATCGGAATTAGAACTTTTCCCTGTGCGGCGTCAATTCCCGCCGCCATCGCGGCTGTTTGACCATAATTGCGTTTTAATGCAACCACTCGGACCCGGCTATCGAGTCGGGCCAGCTCGCGCAAAGTTTTCAAACTGGAATCGCTCGAACCGTCGTCGACGTAGATTATCTCTGCGGACTGTCCCAGAGTTCTTAAGGCTTCGTCTAACTTCGCGTGCAGGGGAAGAAGATTTGGTTCTTCATTGTAAACAGGAAGGAATACAGATAACTCGGGCTTTTCGCTGGAGGATGGCCTTCGCAGCACCGGCTTTTCATCACTTGATGAACTCTGCCGCTTGTTTACCAGAGTCTCTTCTTCGCCGTAGATCTTCATTCCTCTTCACTCGCTACTTTAGGTGACTGACTTGTCCCCCAATCCATCAGTAGGCACAAGTGCCGACTCGAAACGGCTGTCTCACTCAACTTTTCGCGCCACACATAAGATTGAAACTCCGAAAGGAAAATTCAAATAGCGCAGGGCCAGGCTCTCAGCTCCCAAAACCTTTCCCAGTATGCCATTAAGAAATCCAATCGTAATATTGTTCTCTGATTCAGGACGAAGTCGGAGGGTGCGCATCAAAAGCCGTCCCAAAAGGATAGGCGTAAAGAAGCTGATGTTCACATAGGTGGCGCGCTCAACTTCAAAACCAGCCTGACGCACTAAGCGTTTGAGGCCCGGCAGCGTGTAGCGTCGCCGATGATTACTGATATCATCCTGAACACCCCACAAAAACATAAACGCCGGCACAAACAGCAGTGCATGCCCACTCCGCCGCAATACGCGCCGCATCTCTTTCAAACCCTCGAGATCGTCATCCAGGTGTTCTACTACGTCCAGACCCGTCACCAGGTCAAACGAATTGTCTTCGTAGGGCAAGGATTCGGCCTCGCCTTGTTTCACATTTTCCAATCCACGCGCGCGACAGAAGGACAAGGCTTCCGCGGAAACATCTACACCCTCTGCCTGGCCAAACTGAGAGAGCATTTCAAGGTTTGCACCCGTGCCACAACCAACGTCCAGTATGCTCAAAAGCGCGTGTTGCCCCTCGGCGTTTTCGGGGCCGGCCTCCTCAAGATCGCAACAAAGGCGTTCAAGAAAACTCTTTATGATTTGTCGTCGCCCTGCAAACCACCAATGGTTTTCCTCGACCCGGCGCATGATCGCATAGGTGTGTTGCTGCATTTCCCGGGGCAGGGGCTCACTGATGATGTTCGAAGTGCCAGCCATAAATGCCATAAACTCGGTGACGCATTGTAGAACAATTCACCCGTAATGGCAGGCACGTCTCCAACGGACATGCAGTAATTGTCGAATTCCAAAACTATCTTGTCTTCGTTTAGACGCCGGACTTGTCCGGCGCCAGTTTGACGGCACAAGTGCCGTCTCTAAACGGATACGACCCACATTGTGGGGCAAGGGCCAAGAGCGGTGGCATGCCCCCCTTCTTCCTGACCTCGAGATATTCCGACTTGAGGTGTTGGTTTCTAAATTGAAAGCCTTTCAAGCAAGAACAGCATTCTAACGACAAAGAAGCTCATGGTCAGGAGGCCTCGTGGTCAGGAAGCTCATGGTCAGGAAGCTCATGGTCAGGAAGGGGGCATGCCCCCGCTCTTCGAAGTCCGAAACCACTCGACAAAGCGATGCATGCCGTCTTCGATCGGAGTCTGAGGATCATAATCAAGTAAGCGGCGAGCCTTAGTTATGTCGGCATATGTCCGGGGCACATCGCCAGGCTGCAACGGTTGTCGATCAATTTCTGCTTTCTTCTGCAGTTCTTTCTCGAGAATCGAAATCAATTCGCCCAGCTCCACCGTGCGCGACTCGCCCAGGTTGATGACTTCGTAAGCGCTGCTGTCGTAGCTAATAGC
>JALYXE010000540.1 GCA_030947265.1 Acidobacteriota bacterium | reverse complement strand
CCGCAGATCGACTCTTAAAATCACTGCCGTCTGAAACAAAAGTGTGCATCGTCGATATACATGCGGAAGCCACCTCGGAAAAAGTTGCGATGGGATGGTACCTGGACGGGCGCGTGTCAGCGGTGATTGGGACGCACACGCATGTGCAAACAGCGGATGAGAGAGTCTTGCCGGAGGGAACAGCTTACCTCACTGATGTGGGCATGACGGGTAGTTACTCCGGCGTGATTGGTATGAAAAAAAGCGATGTAATCGCGCGTTTCACCTCCGCAATTGCCAGGAGGGCAGAGCATTCGACGGAACAGGTGCAAATTTGCGCGGCGGTTATGGACATCGATGAAGCAACAGGCCGCGCCCGGGCGATAGTCAGGCTCAATCTACCCCACGATTAGTCAGTCGGCAGTGAGCAGTGAGCAGTGGGCAAGAAGATATTTTTCCATTTCTCATTTCAAATTTCCCATTTTTCATTTATTCGCTGACAGGCAATGGAAAATGGAAAATGAGAAATCATAAATGGAAAATCGGCTCTTTTCCCCTGCCCACTGCTCACTACTCCGGTCCTTCTTCAGAGGGGACTACTTCACCGGCGGATTGTGATTTCATTGTGGGTGGGGCCAATAACCGCTGGGCGTATCCTTCGGGGAAAGAACGCACGCGGCCGCTTGCATCGGTCACCACGTGTCCAGTCTCGCCCTCAGAGACTATTTGACCATCTGATACGCGGACAATCTCGTAGCCAAAACGCAGTGAACGTCGGCGCAGTTCGGTGATGTGAGTGCGAACCAGTAATTCGTCGTCATAGTAAGCGGGCGCCTTGTAACGACAATAGCTTTCGGCGACCACGAGAAAGGCATCTTCACTTTCTTCCATGTCACGGTAAGAAAAACCCCGGATGCGGCAAAACTCCGTCCGGCCAATCTCAAACCAAATTAGGTAGTTCGCATAATAGACTATTCCCATCTTGTCGGTTTCCGAATAGCGCACGCGTAAGAGGGTCTCATGCCATTCGCTGAATACCTGTTCCGGAGCTGGACTTGTCATCTGAGCCTTCTGCCCTCAAACTCTTACCGAAAAGAGATTGTCTCAACTAACTGAACTGTGATTAGTTAGCACGTTTAGCGGACTATAAGAGCGAAGCCTAAGAATGTCAAAGCGAATAAGCCAATTCGTCGCCCTTCTGAGTGTCGTTACGCTGGTATTTGTGGTCCTCTCAGCGAAGCACTCTTCCGAGGCGGCAGCTCCGCAGCGCCCTGGTATTACCGCACGTGGCGCTACCAGAAATGCAGCTATTATTGCTGCGACCTCAGCAGTCTTAAAGGAAACAAGCGAGATCCGGGAGCTGCCAATTCTGAGACCGGTAAAAAGTGGGGCGCAATCTCGTGTTGAGATTGAGCGAATGCTGGTAAAAAATCTCGATGAGCAGATGACCGCAGCCGAAATGCATGCCACCCAGCTTTCTCTGCGGAAGTTTGGGTTGGTGTCGAGTGACTTTCAGTATCGACCTTTCGTTATCAAACTTCTGACGGAGCAGGTCGCTGGCTATTACGACCCGAGGGCCCGCGAGTTTCATCTCGCCGATTGGTTAGATCTGGAAGGACAAAAACCGGTAATGGCGCATGAATTGACCCACGCGCTGCAGGATCAGCACTTCAACTTGCGACGTTTTGAGAAATGGCCGCATGGCGACTCCGACGCCGAGCTTGCGGCGCACGCTCTAATTGAAGGTGACGCTACGCTTGCGATGACGATCTACATGGCGAAGAATCCGCTGGTCGCTTTGGCTTTCACTCGGTCTCTTGCCTCTTCAGGGACTTCGTCAGAGCAGTTTAACCAGGCGCCTCGTGCGTTACGTGAATCACTGATTTTTCCCTACTTGCAAGGCCTTGAATGGACGAGTCAACTTTATAAACGTGGTGGTTGGGATATGGTCTCGAAAGCCTTTACGCGCCTGCCGCAATCCAGCGAACAGATTCTGCATCCGGAAAAGTATTTCAACTATGAACACCCGATAAAGGTCGTTTTGCCGGACTTTACAAATTTGCTCAACGCGAACGGCTCGTCAGCCGTCAGCACCCATCGCTCACTCCCCGTTGCGCACCGCCCGCTGCCCACTATTGCCTGGCATCGTGTTGATTCCGACGTCAACGGCGAATGGAGCTATTACCTTATTCTCGATCAGTTTTTGAATTCGCCCGCGGAATCGAAGCGAGCCGCGGCCGGATGGGCAGGCGATCGCTTCGCGCTTTACGAAGGCTCCAAGCCCGGTCAGGTCTTCATCGCGCAAGCGAGCGTGTGGGATACCGCAAACGACGCGCGCGAGTTTTTTGACGCATATGTTAAGCGCACTGAGCGGCGTTATGCGGACGCAAAGCCCGTGGAGTTACCTTTGGCTGACTCTGACGATTTGCGCGCCTGGCAGACCAGCGAGGGTGGAGTTGTCATAGAACTCCGAGGTCTGCGTGTGCTGATCGTCGAAGGTGTTCCGGAAGGCGTCGCTTCGAAAGCACTGATTGGAGCGCTTGGTTAACCGTAGCTAGATAAGTGTCGGCGACTCGAAGACTGCTCAGGTATTTCTTTGACATGCTTTGTCTAGACTGATTTCGACGTGTTATTTTGATGACCGAAACTGAGATCATCTTGGAAAGCTTCCATTTGAAGACTGGCCTGCCGGTCTGAATCATGAAAAAGTCTCCTGCCCCACAGGCTACCAGTCAACCCTCTAAACGGCTCCGGGAATTGACTGACGAGTTGCAACAACTCGAGGGAAAAGTACGCCTTGGCGGCGGCCCGGAAAAGATCGATAAGCAGCATAAGCAGGGCAAGCTCACCGCGCGCGAGCGAATTGATTTGCTGCTCGATAAAGATGCCTATGCGCAGGAGATTGGGTTGCTGGTTGCATACGATCAATATAAGGAGTTAGGAGAAAAGGGGAAAGGTGAAGGGGGAAGAGACCAACAGGCAGGAAACAGGAGCAGTAGGCAGGAGCCAGAAATTGGGGCGGCACCTGCAGCCGGCGTAGTGACGGTCGTCGGACGCGTCGATGACCGCGAAATTGTAGTAGTTGCTAACGACGCGACGGTGAAGGCCGGATCGTGGTGGCCGGAAACGATTAAGAAGATTCTCCGTGCGCAGGAAATCGCCATGCGTTCGCACGTGCCGATTATCTATTTGGTCGATTCCGCCGGCGTCAATCTTCCTTACCAGGGGGGTGTCTTCCCGGGCCAGTATGGCGC
>JALYXE010000532.1 GCA_030947265.1 Acidobacteriota bacterium | reverse complement strand
AAGCGCAGTTTGATTTCAAGAGAACGTAGAGTCGTTTAGAAGCGGGACTTGTCCCGCGCGGCTTGCATGAGGCGGACAAGTCCGCTAGCTAAACGGGAGTTTTGGAGAGTAGCTTCCAATGAACTTATACGATCGCATTCCTAACAACGTTAATCTGGCCGAAGATAAAAAGCTCCAGCGGGCACTGGAAAAGTGGTTGCCAAACTACCTTGACTGGTGGCACGAGATGGGGCCCGACGGGTTCCAACAGAAGGACGTCTATTTGCGCACCGCAATCAGCGTCGAGCCAGATGGTTGGGCCAACTTCGATTTTGTGAAGATGCCGGATTATCGCTGGGGCATCTTTCTCAAGCCTGCTGAAGCGGATGCGAAGATCGGTTTTGGGGACAACTTCGGTCAGCCCGCCTATCAAGAGGTTCCTGGTGAATTTCGCAATTCCCTACGCCGCATCATTGTCACCCAGGGCGATACCGAACCTGCTTCGGTTGAGCAACAGAGAGAACTCGGCAAGACCTGTCCTTCGCTTTATGATCTCAGGAATCTGTTTCAGGTAAACGTCGAGGAGGGCCGCCACCTCTGGGCGATGGTCTATCTGCTGCAACGGTACTTTGGGCGCGACGGTCGGGATGAGGCGGATGCGCTACTCGAACGAAGAAGCGGAAATCCTGACAAGCCGCGAATCCTGGAAGCCTTCAACCAGCCGTGCGATGATTGGCTCAATTTCTTCTGCTTCACTATGTTTACGGATCGCGACGGCAAGTATCAGCTCTCGGCGCTCGCTGAGTCTGGATTCGAGCCGCTGGCCCGCACCTGCCAATTCATGCTGACCGAAGAAGCTCACCACATGTTTGTCGGCGACACTGGTTTGAACCGCGTTGTTAAGCGGACCTCGCAATTGATGAAAGAAGGCGATGTGCGCGAACTCGGTGGTATTCCACTCGACATTATCCAGAAGCATATTAATTTCTGGTTTAGTTATTCGCTAGATCTTTTTGGCGGGGAGATCAGTTCCAACTCAGCAGACTTCTTCGCCGCCGGTTTGAAGGGACGCTACAAAGAACAAGAGCAGTACGAGGACCACATTGTCGCGGAGCAAAACTTTACGATGAAGGTTGTAGGGGACGGCCGGCTGACGGATCGCGAGGTTCCTTTGCGCAACGCATTGAACGAGGTGCTGCGTGGTGAGTATGTCAAAGACTGCGAAAAAGGGCTTGCGCGCTGGAACAAGACATTGGCTGACGGGCAAATTAGCGAACGGCTCTTCCTGCCGAGCACAGGTTTTCATCGCCACGTTGGGGAATATGCCGGCCATCATTTCGACATCGAGGGAAACGTGATTGCGCCAGAAGAATTTGAACGGCGCAAATCGGAATGGCTCCCGACCATGGAGGATCGCGAATTTGTCCGCAGCTCAATGCATCCTGTAACCGAGCCAGGGAAGATCGCGAATTGGATCGCTCCGCCCGCAGCGGGAATTAAAGGGAAGCCCTTTGAGTTTGAGTATGTTCGCTTGTAAGCAATCATGAGCGAACAGAAAGAAACACAGGATGATTCAGGATGGAATGGCTCATGGTCAGGAAGGGCGGCTTCCACCCCAGCGGGGCTGCCCCGCTGGGGACCCCGGGCTTGCCCCCGCTGAGATTGGCTGGCATTCAACGCGCGGGGGTGAACCACCCTTCCTAACCTTGAGGCTTTTTGGCTTGAGTTATTCCTTTAATGCTCTGTGTCTTTTTAGCTAAATTCTCTGTATGGCAGCCAGTCTTTCAACAGACTTTACGAAGTACGACCAGAAGCTGGAGTTTATTCTCCGCAATGCGGCTCGTATTTTTGCTGAGAAAAGTTACCACTCCACCACAATGCGGGACATCTCGCGCGCAACAAATGTGAGCCTTGCCGGGCTTTATCATTATTGCAAATCAAAGGAAGAACTGCTTTTCCTAATTCAGGACAATTGTTTCGGACGGGTGCTCGAACGGCTGGAGGAACGTCTGCGCGACGTGGAGGATCCTTTGAGCAAGCTGCGCATTTTCATTGAAAATCATCTCTCATTTTTCGCGGCGAATATGGCCGAGATGAAAGTGCTGTCGCATGAGGCTGAATCGCTTGCCGGCGAATTACACACACACGTCTCAACCAAGAAAGATAAATATACAAAGCTCGCTCGCAAGATTCTTAAAGAGATACGGCAAGAACAGGCCGGCGAGTCGCAAGTGGATCTTACCGTAGCGACGTATGCTCTTTTCGGCATGATGAACTGGATTTACAACTGGTATGATCCGCATGGGAAGTTGAAGGTTTCAGAGTTGGTGGATAATGTGACGCGATTATTCCTCCATGGATTTGTTGTTGGATTTCCGAGTTCAGAACTAGACTTCACTTCAAAAGCGAGGCTGGAGCCTTTTAGCGTTTGGCGCGGACCGCTTTCTAACGGCCGCAGCTAACCATAGCTAACTATTATGGTGGAGGCTCATCAAGATGGCAGAAGCTGAAGCACAGGTTCAGGACACGAGTTCAAGTGGCGATTTGGTTAACTACCGTGTTCAGGCTGGTATAGTCTTTCTGACGCTCAACGATCCTCCCGCCAACACCTACACCTACGAAATGATGCAGGCGCTTGATCGCGCGATTTTGGCCGCGCGTATGGACGAAAACGTCCAGGTAATTGTTATCACCGGCAATGGCGAAAAGTTTTTCTCCGCCGGCGCGAATATCAACATGCTCGCCAACGTGGAACCAACCTTCAAGTACTTCTTCTGCCTGCACGCCAACGAAACGCTGTCGCGACTGGAGCAAACACCCAAGCTCGTGATTGCAGCTATTAACGGGCATTGCGTCGGCGGAGGGCTGGAGATCGCGATGGCGGCTGACATTCGTGTCGCACGCAAAGGCGCCGGCAAGATGGGACTACCGGAAGTTTCCCTGGGTGTGCTGCCGGGCACGGGCGGCACGCAGCGTCTGGTGCGCCTGGTTGGTAAACCAAGAGCGATTGAATTAATGGCCACGGGACAACTATTTGATTTTGAGCGCGGGCTGGAGCTGGGCCTTATCAATCAGATCTTCGAAGGCGAAACGCGCGACAAGTTTATCGAGCGGGTTATTGAATATGCTGGTCAGTTTACTTTGCCAAATAAGGCGGCCGGGGCGGTCGGCAGACTTAAGCGCAGCGTCCAAACGGGGGCGGAGATTCCGTTCGAGTCAGCGTTGGCTTTGGAGCGCGAACTGCAACAGCAACTGTTCCAGTCTGAAGATGCCCGGGAAGGCCTTGATGCTTACGTCAACAAGCGCAAGCCGATCTTTAAAGGTAAATAGTGAATCGTAAATAGTAAATAGTTAGGACCCCCGAACCAATCATTACGGCGCACTCCCGCAGCAGCGATTTCATTCTCGGCTTTACTATTCACCATTTACTATTCACTATTCAACTGCTTCCGCAGTCAGCGTTCAGCCGGATTGGCGAATGCTGATGGCTGATTGCTTATTACTGGTTGCTGATTGCTTATGCCCTACGACAATATCGACATCACTGAAGAATCCGGGATCACTACGATTACTCTCAATCGTCCGGAAAAAATGAATGCCCTCGCCGGTCACATGCGACGCGATCTTGCCGAGGCACTCGAAACCGCCGGTAGCGAGCGGAGCGTTCGCGTTGTCGTGATCACTGGTGCAGGCCGGGCCTTTTGCGCCGGAGGTGACGTCAAGGCTATGGCGGAACTGATCGAGCGCCATGATGCGGAGGAGTTCTCCCGTCTGTTGGGTTCTGCGCGGCGTGTGGTTACCGCGATTCGCCAAATGACAAAACCTGTAATTGCTTCCGTTAACGGACCGGCAGCGGGAGCTGGATGTAATCTCGCTCTCGCTTGTGATCTGCGCATTTCGTCGACGACGGCCACGTTCAGCCAGTCGTTTGCGAAAGTTGGCCTGCATCCGGATTGGGGCGGCACGTATTTCTTGCCGCGGCTTGTCACGCCAAACAAGGCGTGCGAAATGTTCTTCCTGGGCGAACCGATCGGCGCGGAAGAGGCCCATCGGCTGGGAATAGTTAATGCTGTTGTAGCACCGGCTGAGTTGGAAGCGGAAACTCGTAAGCTGGCGGAACGTTTGCGCGATGCGCCTGCCGTTGCGCTGGGAGCTGCAAAACAAGCAGTCTACATGAGCCAGGCTGCCGAGCTCGAAGAGATGCTCCGTTATGAGACTGAAGCCCAGATGAGATGCTTCGAATCGCAAGATGGGGCCGAGGGCGTACGAGCTTTCGTGGAGAAACGCCCACCGAAATTCGCTGGACGGTAAAACGGTAGGGGTAAGGCTCGTCCCTGCCCACCTATCCGATTGCTTACAGAAATGGGCAGGTTCGAGAGCTGCCCCTACTCATGAAACTCCAAGATCGAATCGCCCTCATAACCGGCGGGGGTCGCGGCATTGGTCGCGCCATTGCATTGGCCTTTGCCCGGGAAGGTGCGGATGTGGCGATTGCTGCCCGAACGCTGGCGCAGGTGCAACAGGTCGCACACGAAATAGCCAATCAGTTTCCCACGAATGCGATTGCCGTGGCTGGTGATGTTTCGAATGTTGTGAGCGTTGAGGGAATTTTCCTGGCTGTCGCGGCAAGCTTTGGTCGCGGGCCCGACATTCTGGTTAACAATGCAGGCATTGCCGAGAGCGCTCCACTGACCAAAACGGACGACAATCTCTGGCAGCGACATCTTGCGATTAATTTGAGCGGCACGTTCTACTGCACGCGAGCCGCGCTCCCACAAATGATGGAGCGAGGCTGGGGCCGCATCATCAATGTCGCGTCGATTGCGGGCAAGACAGGCGCACCTTACATCGCAGCCTACTCCGCTTCCAAACACGGCGTGCTCGGCTTAACCCGTTCAGCCGCCCTTGAAGTGGCCGCGAAAGGAATCACAGTCAACGCCATTTGTCCTGGTTATGTGGATACTGACATGACAACGCGAGGAATCGAAAACATAACGAAAAAGACCGGACTGTCCGCTGATCAGGCAATGGACTCGATTAAGAAGATGAACCCGCAGAATCGATTGGTAGTGCCTGATGAAGTCGCTGCACTGGCGTTGTTATTGGCGTCCGAAGACGGTCGGGGGATAAACGGGCAGGCTATCAACGTGGACGGCGGCACCGTCTTGTTCTGAAGACCGACAATCGAAGAACTATTCGGCTATTGATAGCTTTACCTTGAGTGTCAATCAACAGCAGGGCAAGCCCACCTTCCTGAGCTGAGAGATTGTCTTTTTGCTCTGTCGATCTCGCGTTGAAAGCCTTTCAAGCAAGAATTAAAGCTCAACTGTGATTAGCTCGTGGTCGGGCAGGCGGGCTTGCCCCCGCTGTCGATTGCCACTCAAGGTTCAAGGGATGAAGAACCGCGGTCCTCACTTCTCTCCTTACTCAACAGCTCGTAAACCAATCGCACTGGCAATCCCATGACGTTAAAATAGTCGCCTTGAATTTCTTCAATGAAAAGCGCGGCTTTGCCTTGCACCGCGTACGCTCCAGCTTTATCCAACGGTTCTCGGGTGGAAACGTACCAGTCAATCTCCTCCCTCCCCATCTCGCAGAAACGCACTCGCGTAGTTTGGTGAGCAACCAGGGCTCGAGAGGTCTGGCCGGCGCGCATAAGTGCAACGCCGGTTAATACGTCATGCCATTTCCCGCTTAAGAGTTTCAGCATCCTGCGAGCCTCTCGATCATTCAGGGGCTGGCCCAGAATCTCTCCCTCGATCACGACAACGGTGTCCGCGCCCAGCAACAGGCCCTCAGGAATTTTCTTCTCCACTGTTTCGGCCTTAGTTCGTGCAAGACGCTCAACATAGCTAACTGCATCTTCGGAACCAAGGCGCGACTCATCAACATTCGCTGCCATCTGTTCGAAAGGCCAGCCCACTGCTTTCAGTATTTCCGCGCGGCGCGGACTCTTGGAAGCGAGAACGAGTTTCTCCTTCAGCACAGTCATAATATCCACCGATACGATCCGCATCTTTTCACGTCTGCTTGTCGTGCCAAACAATTCTCCGCTACACTGCACGAATCATTTTTGCTGAATGTTAATAGCTCGAAACTCCGGAGTAGCGCAACGCTCCAGAATCGCGTGAAATGGACAAATTGATCAAGACCTTGCCTGCGATAATTGTGGCTTCGGGTGCGTCTGAAGAGGTCGCCGAAGCCGCCTGTATTGCTGCCTGGAAACATGCCGTTGGCGAGGGCTTAAGTAGTCGCGCAGTACCGATACACATGCAAAACCAGACGCTGGTCGTTGTCGTTGAAGACGATATTTGGAAAAGGCAGCTTGACCAGATGCGCGGCCAGTTACTTTTTCTGTTGAACTCAGTTATGGGTCAGGCCCTCGTTAAGTCCGTCGAGCTGCGCATCGATCCGGAAAGACTATCGAATTTACGAACTCCACCGCCCAGCAAAGGACACGAGCAAAGGGATTACAATATTCCGGCCGAGCTTGTCTCCGCAGCCGCGGGGATAACAGATGTTCAGCTGCGTAGGGCGTTTCTCGGTGCGGCCGCAAGTTGCATCAACCGCTTGGAAAAATCCGAATCTGGAAATCCTGAGATCTCAAATCTGAACTCCGCATTCTAAAATCAGAAGATTCAAGCCGATGCCTATTAATAAATCCGATGTTGAAAAAGTTGCGCAACTGGCCCATATGAAGATCACGCCAGAGGAACTGAAGATCTTTGCACCGCAAATGGCTGACATTGTTACTTACGTCGAACAACTAAACGCACTCGATACCAGCAATGTTGAGCCTGCCCTGGGTGGACTCACACCCGAAGGTGAGCGAACGGATTCCTCTCGCGATGATGAAGTCGCTCCGTCGCTTGGCCAGAAGACTGCGCTTGCCGAGGCGCCGGATCCCGCCGCAGGCCATTTTCGCGTACCGAAAGTGTTGTAAGAAGACAGCAGTCAGCAGTCAGCAATCAGGGGTCAGTCACTAGAGTAGTGAACAGTAAGCCGGTGTCAATACCACCTGCGGGCCGGGGGCATGTCGGGCGGCCCGGCTGGGGTGGTGGTAGCGGGCGGGGATCATGTTGCGGGCGTGAAATCAAGAAACGTGTGATCCATGTCAGATTTTGCGAAGGACATCGAAGGCTTGACGAAGCGCATTCAAAGCGGCGAAACGACCGCGCGCGCAATCGTTGAGTCTTCGGTGAAGGCTGCGGAAAAACTGAACGAATCGCTTAATGCCTTTCTTGAGATAGATCGTGCGGGAGCCTTGAAACGCGCTGACGAAACCAGGGATCCCTCGACTATCGCGCTCGGTGGAATTCCAATCGCGATCAAAGACAACATCTGCGTAAAAGGACTGCAGACCTCATGCGGTTCTCGCATCCTGGGCGATTACCATCCGCCATACAACGCCACAGTCATTGAACGATTGCTTGCCGCAGGCGCCGTGGTAGTTGGCAAGACTAACTGCGATGAGTTTGCTATGGGCTCGTCAAATGAGAATTCCGCCTTCGGCCCGGTCAAAAATCCCTGGGATACGTCGAGGGTGCCGGGAGGCTCTTCCGGAGGATCTGCGGCGGCAGTTGCGGCCGGGATTGTGCCAGTGGCCTTGGGTTCTGATACCGGGGGATCGGTGCGGCAACCGGCGTCACTGTGCGGAGTGGTGGGCTTAAAACCGACCTATGGACGAGACTCACGGTATGGCCTGGTGGCGTTTGCGTCGTCACTCGATCAAGTGGGCGTGTTTGGGCGAAGCACTAGCGACGTAGCGAGGGTTTTACGAATCATCGCCGGGCGCGATCCACATGACGCAACAACGGCAGATGTGCCTGTGCCGGATTACGCGGTTGAGCTTACCAATGATATTAAGGGTGCGCGCATCGGCTTTCCACAATCTCTGTATGCAGAAGGACTGGACAGCGAGGTGCGCGCATCTGTAATGGCGGCCGTTAACGTATTTCGTGACCTGGGGGCGGAAATCGTTGACGTTGAATTGCCGAACGCACGGTACAGCATCGCTGTCTACTACATCATCGCGACCGCGGAAGCATCGTCAAATCTGGCGCGCTTTGACGGCGTTCGTTATGGATTTCGCGCGGAAGATGCGCCTAAGTTGCGACAGATGTATAGGAAAACTCGCGAGGAAGGATTCGGGCCGGAAGTTAAGCGGCGAATCATGCTAGGTACTTACGTGCTTTCCGCAGGCTACTATGACGCCTACTACCGAAAAGCCCAGCAGGTACGTGCGCTACTCAAGGAGGATTTTCGCAAGGCTTTCGAGATCTGCGATGCCATCATCACGCCAACGTCTCCCACTCCCGCGTTTTTGATTGGCGAGAAGGTTGATAACCCGCTGGCAATGTATCTGAACGATATCTACACAGTTACAGCAAATCTGGCAGGCGTGCCCGGACTCAATGTCCCCTGTGGTCTTTCGTCAAACCGGTTGCCCATCGGTTTCCAACTTCTTGGCGCCTATTGGTCGGAATCGACATTATTAAAACTCGCCCACGCGTATGAAACGGCGCAACCCTTCACCGAGCGTCCACCGATCTGTGCCTGAATCCTTTAGTTCAATATCTCATTAGCACCTGGCTTCAGCCAGGTGATCCTCACGAGCTAGACCGAAACCGTTTAAAACGGTTTCGAAATTGGAACTTACTCTGGTTACCTGGCTGAAGCCAGGTGCTAATGAGAGAAACGCCAGATGAAACTCAAACAGTAACGAACACATTACTCAAGACGCGGGCTTGTCAGTTCGGGGTGTGAATTCTTGGGAAGGCTGCGAAGGCTGCGTAACCGATTCGGCTAAGGCAGGTTTATTTGAAACTTTGTCGCGAATTAGATCGCCCGTGAAGATCTCCACAACGTTTTTGGCTGTGCCCACCACAGGCGTGACATCCAGCCCCACGTGAAGACTTCCGCGCAGAAATCCCTTCTTTTTAATCGCGTAGCCGGCGAGACCAACCGCTACGATTGAACCGATGATGGGAATCGGTTTGATAAGGCGCTTAGCAAGCTCCCAACCCCCGGCCTTAACAATCTTTCGTTTGCGTTTAGCCATTATCGCCCTTCATAAATCAATTCGATTTGTCGCCCCAACTCAAGTTTGCCGCTCATTTCACGCACATCGAGTCCTGTAAATCGAACAGTAAGTAGCACTCGACGGTCTGCGCTGTTGGAGACCCGGTGTGCGCCGTGCGAACTAACAGCTTTACGCTCCCCTCTTGTCCAAGTCGCCGCGCGAGAAAAGTATATGCTAGCATGCCCCCACTTCATATCAGCCAACGCTAAACTAATTAGATGCGCACAAAGCTTTATGTTCCGATAATTGTAGTTTTCGTTTCAGCACTGCTCTTCTCATGTAATCGCACGAGTGGTCCAACAGCCCGCCGGCTTCTAATTTACACGCCGCACGGCCAGGACTTGCTGCGCGATTTCGTAGCTCGCTACAAATCGGAACATAAGGATGTTGATGTTCAGTTTATCGATATGGGCTCGCGCGAAATCCTCGAGCGTGTTCGCGCCGAGCGCAATCGTCCCCAGGCTGATCTGTGGTGGGGTGCAGCGCATGCAACGTTTCAAACTGCGACGGATGAAAACCTTTTGGCTCCCTACCGGCCCACGTGGGCCGACAGAATTCCGAACAGCAGTCGCGACAACCAGGACCGCTGGTATGGGACCTATCAGACGCCCGAAGTAATCGTTTACAACAGTGATGCTGTTAAGGCGGAAGAGGCGCCAAAGGACTGGGACGATGTACTCGATCCGAGGTGGCGGGACAAGGTCCTGATCAGAAATCCAAACCCGTCAGATTCCATGCGCGCAATTTTTGGCGCTATGGTGTGGCGATTTTACAAGGATACGGGTTCGCCGCAGAAGGGCTATGATTGGTTGCGGCGTCTGGACGCCAATGTTCATGAGTACACGGCCGACGGTACTTTACTGATGCAGAAGCTTGTGCGTCGCGAAGGGACCGTCAGTCTGTGGAATTTGCCCGACGTATGGATTTACAAGGAACAAAAGGGATTTCCGATTGGTTATGTGTTTCCGGCTAGTGGAACGCCAGTCGTTATCGACGGCATCGCCCTGGTACGCGGCGGTCAAAACGAAGAGGAGGCCAAACGTTTCTACGAATTTGTAACTGCTCCGGAGAGCCTGATCCTCGCTGCGAAAAAATATTATCGCATTCCCGTCCGCACAGACATTGACCGATCTCAATTGCCCGCCTGGATGAATGAGCGTGTCAAGGAGATGCCCCTAGACTGGGATTTGCTACGCAAGCAGAGCGGTGAATGGTTGCGCTATTGGGATACCGAGATTCGCGGGCGAAGTCAGCATTAATGGGCGTTCGGGCTTTCACGAAACCGTGGCGTTTTGGAGTTTGGTAACAGCTTTCAACCAGCCTGCAACGCAGGCGAAAGAATTGAGCCCAGGGTGAAGTGGGTTCGCTAGCGGGGTAGCCCGCTGGGGTGCTGCAGTCAGCGAAGCAAGCGGAACGGGGTAGCGGTAGTCATATTAATCAGCCCGCATTAGCGGGTGACAGTTGCGCAGTTTAAACGGATGCCCCTGCTTTCTCTCAAAACACTTTCCAAGCGCTTTGATAAGACACAAGCGGTAGCCGATGTTTCTTTGGAGGTCGAGCGCGGTGAGTTTTTTGGCTTGCTAGGTCCATCCGGGTGCGGCAAGACAACTACTCTTAGAATGATCGCGGGCCTGGAAAAACCCGACTCAGGATCGATCGCCTTTGAAGGACGCGACATTACAAACCTGCCTGCCGAGCGTCGCGGCTTTGGCATGGTCTTTCAAAATTATGCCCTCTTCCCTCACCTTAACGTATCGGAAAACGTCGCCTTCGGCTTGCGTGCTCGACATAAGCCAAAGCCGGAGATCCGTGAACGCGTTACCAGCGCGCTAGACCTTGTACAACTTCCTGGCTATGAAAGGCGTAGAGTTGATGAGCTTTCAGGCGGCCAACAACAGCGGGTAGCTATTGCCCGTGCCGTAGCGATCGAACCTGCGCTTCTGCTTTTCGATGAGCCACTCTCAAATCTTGACGTTACCTTGCGCGAAGAAACTCGCGGCGAACTGCGCGAGCTTGTTGCCCGTCTTGGATTGACAGCTGTTTATGTCACTCACGACCAGGAAGAAGCTTTCGCCTTATGCGATCGCATCAGCGTGATGGCCGGCGGTCAGATCCTGCAAACCGGCCGGCCGCGGGATTTGTATGAGCGTCCAGGTCAACTCTCGGTGGGGCGATTTTTGGGACGGAACAACTTGATCCGAGTCATGCGTTTGAGTTCCAGAAAATCCGACCTGGGCGAATTCAAGACTCTCGATGGCGGTCACACTATTCGTATTCCACTTGACGATAAGCATCTGGTCCCGCTCAATCAACCCTGCATCCTTGCGATCCGGCCGGAACACATTCTGATTATGAGCTCTAACGACGCACTTGAGAACGCTTTTCCGGCCACGGTGCGCGAAATTAATTTTGCCGGAGCAACTTCGAGTATAAAGCTCGATGCGAACGGCTTAATCCTCGAAGCGCTGGCGTTGGAAGCCGGCGGGCTTTCAGTTGGAGATCATTGCACCGCAGTTTTACCGCCAAAGCGAATTTCACTTTTTGAAGGATGAATGAACCTGAGCCTGACACAGAGACCGGGAGAAGCGGCGACACGGCGAAGGGCTCCCTATCATTTACCCCGCGTCCCCGTTTCTCCGTATCGCCGCGTCTTCTTCTGGTGCTCATCACCGTCGTAGTTCTTCTCTACGGAGTAATCTATCCAAACATTGACATTGTCGTCGCCTCACTTCAGCGAGACGGCAGTTGGTCGCTGACAAACTACCGCGAAGTGCTGTCCCAAAATATCGTCCTGGAATCGATATTCGCGAGTATTGGTATCTCTGCACTTACTGTTCTGTTTTGCGCAGGTGTTGGCATTCCGCTCGCCTTTCTTTTCGAGCGTTATACTTTTCCAGCGCGCCGGCTATTTGCAACGCTCGCCGCCTTGCCTTTGGTCCTGCCGCCCCTGGTCGGCACCGTAGCTTTCATCTTTCTTTGCGGCGAGTCAGGCATTCTGGCGCGGTTGGTCCAATCACTGTTTCATCTGCAGAACTCGCCGTGGTCGCTGCGCGGCTGGGCAGCATTGTTACTCTTTCATACCTACACGATGTACCCCTTTTTCTACATTTTGACCGGAGCCGGCCTTAGCCGAATCGACGCGGCACTTGCGGAAGCGGGCAAAAGTTTAGGCGCGGGGCGATGGCGTGTGCTGACTCGTAT
>JALYXE010000509.1 GCA_030947265.1 Acidobacteriota bacterium | reverse complement strand
TCGGCTCGTTCGATCGCTGTCAGCAAGCGAAGAAACTGCGAATAGTTTTTGCCACGAGTAGTGAGACGAATGATTTCCGACTGGCTTAGATCGTTGCGCAGGATGAGGTCGAGAAAATCGTAATAGTCGGCGGTCGCTGCAAAAGGAAACTCGCGAATATAAGTTGTTTGCTCGTGATCATCGGAACGAAACCCGGCAAGCAAATCGAAAACGTTATCACTGGTAAGTCGCCCTGCTTCTCTGGACAAGCGAATTGGCACTCGCAGTTCAAAAAAGCGTAGCCCTTCAGCAGTTGTCACGCGTCGCAGTTCCTTGGTTGCCTCGCCGTCAAAAGGCGACTCTGCATCAATGAGTATGCGCAACAGGCGTGGTTGATCCCCACGGTCGATTGTGTCAAGGGCAAGCTGCACGCGGTCGGCAAGAAATTTCTCAAACTGCGCTTCCACAGGATAAGTGATGCGTCCCAGGCACCCTACTGCTTCGCCTTCCCCGGCGACTGTATCAGGCAAGCAGGAAGGGCAGCTGGGACAGATTGTAGTCTCCACCTGCATTAGTTCAATTTCCTCGCGAGCGTTTTCTACCCATTTAACCTTATCCGGGGAAGGCGCGCTCGAGTCGCCTGTTGTCAGGCGAGTGTGAAGGTTGCTAAGCCGTCCCCACTCGCGCAGGTGCTTCTCAGAGTAACGAGCGCGTAGGACACAAGGGTATTGAACAGCGAATTCCAATGACATTGGTTCTAATTATGGTTTGACGGCCGCTTTAATTTCGTTTCAAATCACTAACACAGTGGTTGTAAAGGAGCAAGCACATCACAGCCCGCGTTATCCCCCAGGCCCCAGCAGAATTATTCCGCTTTCCGGCTTGTTTGCTTATCGCCGCGGCCCGCTTCATTTCTTTCAGAAACTCGCCCAACAGTACGGCGATATCTCATATTTCAAGCTGGGACCGCAGGTAGCGTTTTTCCTGAATCACCCCGATTACATAAAGGACGTTCTGGTAACAAACCACCAGAATTTCATCAAAGGGCTCGCACTGCAACGCGCCAAGCGATTGCTGGGTGAAGGGCTATTGACCAGCGAAGGAGAGTTTCACCGACGCCAGCGGCGTTTGGCTCAGCCTGCTTTTCATCGTGCTCGTATTGCCTCTTATGCGAGCGTGATGACCGACTATGCCTTTCAAATGCGCGAACTCTGGCAGGACGGCGCCATACTCGATATCTCCGAGGAGATGATGCGCCTCACGTTGGCAATCGTCGGCAAGACTCTTTTTGATGCCAACGTTGTTTCTGACGCACAAGAAGTCGGCGAAGCTATGACGGTCGTGATGGATCTGTTTAATACTATTACGATTCCATTCTTTGAGTTGCTGCAGAAGCTTCCTCTGCCACAGCTGCGGCGCTTTGATAAGGCCAAGGCTACACTGGACGCGATTATCTATCGTTTGATTGAAGAGCGACGGCGCAGCGGCGAAGACCGCGGCGATCTTCTTTCGATGTTGTGGCTCACCCAGGACACAGAAGGTGACGGCGGGCAGATGACTAACGCGCAACTGCGCGACGAAGTGATGACAATCTTTCTGGCGGGACATGAAACAACAGCCAACGCATTGACCTGGACCTGGTACCTGCTCTCGCAAAACACAGAAAAGGAGACAAAACTGCACGAAGAGATTGACGCAGTGCTGGGAGGGCGAGTACCCGCCTTTGAAGATGTGGCGCAATTGAAATACACCGAAATGGTGTTGGCGGAGTCTATGCGACTTTATCCGCCAGCCTGGGCCATCGGCCGAATGGCGCTGAAGGCAGTCGAGATCGCAGGATACGTTGTGCCTGCCAGATCCCTCGTGTTGATGAGCCAATATGTGATGCACCAGGATCCGCGCTATTTCCCTGATCCGCTTCGCTTTGATCCCGAACGCTGGGGTCCGGAAGCACGCGACTCGCGACCCCAATTTTCTTACTTTCCATTTGGCGGTGGTTCTCGTCGCTGCATCGGCGAGGGGTTCGCCTGGATGGAAGGAATTCTGCTGCTCGCAACCCTGGCCCAGCAATGGCAAATGCGTCTCGTACCGAATCATCCGGTAGTCCTTAAGCCGGTGATGACTTTGAGATCAAAATACGGAATGCGAATGATAGTTACCAGAAGGGACGGCTGTTGATGCTTACGGCAGCGAATTCCTTTGGTGAGGTTTCTTAACGTCCTCACTCGGCGCACTCTGTTGCCCATTACTCGAACTCAGGCGATTTTGCAGTTCCCACAATTGCAGGTGCTTCAAAAAGCCATGGTGCGCCGCGAAGCTGGCGATGGTGAGGCCGGCGATACCATCGCGAAAGCCGCCTTTGAGAATGAAGTTGCGAATGAATGTGGCCGGACCAATCGTGGCGATGCGCCAGCGAGAAGTGCGTCGCCCCTGCTCAAACATCTTTCGAGCGGCCAGAGGCGCATATCTTTCCCCGATCATTCGGTGATGTTCGGCCGCGTTGCGGACGGTGTAATGCATGATGTCGCCGCTGAGAGTTCCGATGCGAGCGCCCGCGTTCATCTTGACAGACTCGTGGATGTAAGCGCCCTCCCAACGTCCCAGGGATTTTCGGTAAAGACGTAATTGCCGATCCGGATACCAGCCCCCGCCGCGTATCCAACGTCCCATATAGAAAGCGCGGCGCGGAATCAAGTAGCCGTCTGCGTCAGGTTGCCGGTCCTCCGATGAGAGGTCCTGGATGGAAGCACGCAACTCGTCGGAAACCCGCTCATCGGCGTCAAGGCTGAATATCCAATCGTGCGCAGCCTGCTCTGCGGCAAATTGTTTCTGCCTGGCAAAGCCCGGCCAGGATCGTTGAAACACACGTGCGCCTTGCTCTCTGGCTATCTCTCTTGTTGCGTCGGTCGATTGAGAATCCACAACCACGATTTCGTCCGCCCAGGCGACAGACTCACAGGCCGCCGCAATGTGGTCGGCCTCATTGAAAGTGATGATACATGCTGAAATTTTAAGCTTAGCCATGGAAAGATTTGCGCGTGGCGATGGGCATATGAGGAGCATAGAAGGGAGTGATCCCTGCGTCAACCGACAGACTGGACATACGCGAAAACCACTTATAGGTTCTTTCAACTCTTCTGCGCATGCTTTAGTTTGTGGGCAAGCTAACAAGCACCCAGCCGGCAAGCCCAGCCGGGGATCCCGCACAGTTCGCATTGCATCACAGCAGTTTTTCGCTATTAGACAGCGCAAGGGGGTCATCATACAATTGCTTATTAACGAAGACGCCAGCTTTGTTGCGGCCAATAATGAATGGAGCTTCGGGCCACCGTCCATGACTGAACCACTTTCCATTATCAAACTCGATGACCTTCGCAGCGCCCCCTTGCGCGCCGATCCTTTTCCCTTCGTGGTGGTCGAGAATTTTTTACGAGCCGAGTATGCGCAAGATGTGTCAAGAGACTTTCCTGTGATCAAATCTCGCGGCAGCTTCCCACTTAAAGCAGTTAAGTATGGTAAGACTTTCGATCGCCTGGTAGAAGAATTGAAGAGTCCCGCGCTGAAATCGGCAATTGCGGAAAAATTTAAAGTCAACTTAGACGATCGATACACAATGATCACTGTCAGGGGCATGGCGAGCGAGCGCGACGGCCGCATACACACCGATACGAAATCAAAATTTCTCACTATGCTCCTTTATCTTAATCCGGTTTGGGAGGCCGAGGGGGGGTGGCTTCGCATCCTAACGAGTGGCAAGAATCTTGATGACTACGTGACTGAGATTCCGCCAACTTTTGGTAGCTGCCTTCTTTTCAAGGTGACTGACAACTGCTGGCATGGTCACAAGCCGTTTAAGGGAACGCGGAAAGTGCTGCAGCTGAATTACGTGAGAGACGAAGCTTCCCTCAATCGTCATCTATTTCGGCATAGCGTTACGGCGAAGCTGAAAAGCCTGAGAGAACACTTCATGAAAGCCGCAGGTTAGATCTGTTTCTTGAAGGACACCATGCGCGTACTGATCGTCAGGCTCTCTTCGATGGGAGATTTGGTCCAGACGCTGCCCGCCCTCACGGATGCGAGCCGCGCCATTCCGGGAATCCGTTTCGATTGGATCGTGGACGAGTCTTTTGTCCAGGTACCTACATGGCACAAGAACGTGGAGACCGTGATGCCCAGTGCTTTTCGCAGGTGGCGTCGCAACTGGAGTCAGGCCTTCAAGAATGGCGAGCCGCAGGATTTTCTCAGAAAAGTACGCAGTAGAAAATATGATTTGGTCGTCGACGTGCAATGTGAATTGAAAAGCGCTCTCGTGTCTCGACTGGCCAGAGGGGTTCGGTATGGTTACGACCGCCGCGCGGTACACGAATGGGGAGCGCAGTTTGCATATCAGAAAAGAGTTTTCGTCCCCAAAGAAATGCATTCTATTCAACGCATGCGCCGCTTGTTAGCTAATGCGCTGGAGTATGACTATGCAGAGAATGAGATTGATTACGGGATAGACCGAACACGTTTGGGCGCGCCATGTGTGGAACTCCGCGAACCCTACCTGGTATTCATCCACAGCACAAGTTGGGCATCAAAATGTTGGCCAGAATTCTATTGGCAGGAATTAACCAGGAAGGCTGTCAACGCAGGGTTTTCTATCGTTCTTCCCTCGGGCGATGAGGCGGAACGCGAACGCTCTTTAAGAATCGCCAACAACCACGAGCGGGCAATCGTTTTGCCACAACTTTCGATATCTGAAAAAGCGGCCATCATTAACCGAGCAAGCGCTACGGTGGGACTCGATACTGGCTTGAGCCATATCGCAGCGGCTCTCGACATCCCTTCAATTACGATCTATGGCGCCACCGATCCGCGTCTGGTAGGCGCCAGGGGCAAGCACCAACTGCACATGGTTTCTGGTTTTGAGTGTGTTCGCTGTCATCAGGTGCAATGCGCGTATACAGGAGCCACGGAATTCAAGCCCGCTTGTCTGGTGGAGATTACGCCGGACAACGTTTGGCAGAAGCTCGAGGATCTTTCATCGCATGAATTGCCGACTAGAGAGCCTTCGCGGGCCAGCCGGTTGCTCGGTGCAATAAGCTAGCTAAATCGTGTCGGTGAATGTCCCGGGAGTGTGGCCTTTATGATAAGCTTTGCCCTTCTCAGACGCTTCTTTCCCAGTCTCCTTTGACGCGCGCAACCGCAAGGTGAAAGGTCACGCCCATGGCAATCAGTCAAGACTTATTGGAGATACTCGCCTGCCCAGCCTGTAAGGCGAAGGTTGAGTTGAAACCCGATGGCAGCTCCCTGAAATGTGTGAAATGCAAACGCGTCTATCCGATTCGCGACGACATTCCGGTGATGTTGATCGATGAAGCAACAATAGAAGACGAACACTCTGAGAAAAGTTGAACAGCCTCCGCGAAATAGTTGAATCGTCTCCGCGAATGCGGGGACTGGCGATGCACACTTTGCGCGGTGAAGACTCTCCTCAGCCGCTCGCCCCCGCGCGTTGGGATTGGCAAAACGTCAAACGAGTGCTGGTCGTAAGGCTGCGCTCAATCGGCGACACAGTCTTGTCAACACCGTCACTGCTGGCGCTTAAGCGATTCCTGCCGCAAGCATCCATAGACATTTTGTTGGAGGACTGGGTCGCGCCTCTGCTTGAGGGATTTCCACACGTTGACAATGTCATCACACTCGAACGGGGAAGCACGGGCTCTCGGGTGCGGGCTGCTCGTCAGCTGCGCGCTAAACGCTACGATGTTGTTTACAATTTGCACGGTGGCACGACCGCAACTCTTCTGACGCGTGCGACGGGTGCACTGCATCGCGTCGGTTATCAGAGTTATCAATATGCGAGACTACATAACCACATGTCACCCTCCTCGTCATCGCTTTGGGGACGAGACAAGACTCATTCGGTTGAGCAACAACTTGCGCTGCTTGGATGGACCGGCGTTCCTGTAAGTGATCGGCCGCCTACACAGCTCGCGGTGACCGACCATGCACGTGCCAGTATTGCCGCGCGGCTTCGGTCGGCCGGTTTGGAAGAAACTCAATTTGCAATGATTCATCCTGCCGCGGCGTTTGCCACAAAGCAGTGGGCAGCGGATAAGTTTGGACGAGTGGCCGAGGAGCTAGCCGGCCGGGGATTTGCGGTTGTAACTATCACAACCCTAAACGAGACGCACATTGTCGATGAGATAAAACGAAACACATCGGCGCCCGTTCTGGGTATGGCGGATTTATCGCTACCTGAGATAACGGCCCTGGCGGCGCGCGCACGACTATTTGTTGGTAACGACAGTGGCGTAGCGCATATTGCTGCCGCCGTGGCGACGCCGTCGGTTGTGATCTTTGGCTCGTCAAACGTGGCACATTGGAAACCCTGGGCTGGCACTGGGGCTAAGGCTGAAATCGTTTTCGAGGAGATGGAATGCCAGCCGTGTCATGGTTACTTCTGCGAAAAGTTTGAGCAGCCAGAGTGCATCAAGCGCGTCCCGGTGGAAAGGGTAATGGCGGCAGTAGAACGTATTTTGATGGAAAGCGCGCCCAATAAATCAAACTAACCGCCATGAGCGCATGGAAGTTTTACTCAAATTCTGCGGCGCACTTAGCAGGGCTGGACAACTCGGACGGGAACGCAGGTAGCGCTGTGAATTCCAAAGAGGTTTGTTGACCGCCGATACACGAACGACTCTACCTCCCTCGCTCGCTGAACTCGAGCGAGAAGTTGAGCAGCGCAGCGCTCTCTTCAAAAAAGAACTCGGTCTCTTCGATCTCGTACTGACTCAGATTGTTTTTGTAGTAGGAACCATTTGGGTGGGCTGGGCTGCCAAGCTCGGCGATCACCAGATGGTCTTTTGGCTGCTCGCTATACTCACTTTTTATTTGCCGCTGGCCGCCGTCGTTATTTTTCTCAACCGCTTGATGCCATTGGAAGGCGGAGTCTATCAATGGGCCAAGCTCGCCTTCAATGACTTCGTTGCCTTTCTGCTGGCATGGAACCTCTGGATCTTTGGCATTTTGGTGATGTCAGGCATCGGACTGATCATCAAGAAGAATATTGCCTACGCCATTGGACCACGCGCCAACTGGATGCACGAGAACAGGTGGATGACTACGTTGATCTGTACGCTGTTAATGGTTTTAATGATCGCTGCGTCGAGGCGGGGCTTAACGCTCGGAAAGTGGGTCCAGAATTTCGGTGGCGCCCTATTGCTCTTGACCTTTGCGACTCTGATCCTGCTGCCGTTCATTACCGCCGGTCGGGGCACGCTCGGCAACTACCACCCGTTTTCGACCAGCTTTCCAGAATTGAGTACGTACAACATAAACGTCTTCAGCAAACTTGCTGTTGGGGCACTTTCAGGCTTTGAATACATTGCCATTCTCGCCGGTGAATGTCGCGCGCCCGCGCGCAATATCAGTCGCTCAGTTATAATCTCTGCCCCGATTATCGCCCTAATGTTCATCCTGGGCACGGGCTCAGTGCTGGCCTTTGTCTCCCCGGACAAAGTCGATCTAATCGGTCCGATTCCGCAAGTGCTCAGCCTTGGTTTCAGTTCATTTGGCTGGGTGTCGATGCTCGTCTCGATCACTATTTTTGGCGTAGCGGCCAGACAGATCGCTTTGATGAGCATTTACTTTGCCGGCAACACTCGTTTGCCGATGGTGGCTGGCTGGGACAATCTGCTGCCTGCATGGTTCGCGCGTTTACATAAGCGCCATAGAACGCCGGTGAATTCGATACTATTTGTAGGTTTGATAACCTTAACTTTCAGCCTTGCGAGTTTGGTCGGAGTAAAGGAGCAGGAGGCATTTCAGTTACAGGATAATGCCGCTACAACTTTTTATGCATTAATCTATATGGTGCTCTTCGCAATTCCACTGGTAGCGATAAAACGGTTCGGCGTCAGCGCTCCGCTTTGGCTCAAGGTCGCGGCGGTTTCCGGTTTCGTGGTATCTGTGGTCGCCGGCTTTTTTTCGTTGATTCCTATCACCCATGTCAGCAGCCCGTTGATGTTTGCAGTGAAGATAATCGTGGTTGTCGTAGCTGCCAACGCGATCGGAGTGGCCCTTTACCGGATTCACAGGACACCGGCTCAGGACAAGACTCCAGCTCAATAACACTGGCCTTCGAATCAATCCTGTGGTAAATCCTCCGGCTCAGAAAGCGATTTGGATTGCTAACCCCTGAAAGGATTCTGAGATGAATAACATCAACTTCGGACGCGTCTTGCTCGGTGGTTTACTCGCCGGACTTGTACTAAACATCGGCGAGTTTTTGCTGAATGAAGTTGTGCTGAAAAATGAGATGGAAACTTTCTTCAGCAGGCACAATTTCCACAATCCCGGAGGTAGCTTCATTGCAATCGCGGTGGCGCTGACTTTTGTCCTTGGCATTGTCATCGTGTTGATCTATGCGCTGATCAGACCACGGCTCGGCCCGGGCCCAAAAGCCGCAATCATCGCCGGTCTGATAGCCTGGTTTGCCACATACGTTTACACAGGGATCATAAACGGAGTGCTTTTAGCGGTTCCCTCTAACGCACTTTTAATTGGGCTGGTATGGGGGCTGGTTGAATACCCTGTCGGGGCGATTGCCGGCGCCTGGTTATACAAAGAGATGTGAAGCGGCGGCAGACCAGCGTGCGTGAGATCTAAATTGGCAAGCTCAGTAGCGGTCATTAACTGCTCACAAATTGTCACTCTGGCCGGGCCCGCTCGTCCACGAGTCGGCGCCGAGATGAGCGAACTATCGATTGTCACGGGCGGCGCGATGCTGGTCGTCGATGAGAGGATCCAAAAGCTCGGCTCTCGCGAAGAAATCGAGCCACTGATTAGCGCTGACTGCGAAGTGTTGGATGGTGGCGGCCGCATGGTCATGCCGGGCTTTATCGATGCACATACGCACCCGGTATTTGCGGGGACCAGGGCAGGCGAGTTTGAAGAACGTGCCGGAGGCGCGACTTACCAGCAGATTGCCGAACGCGGCGGCGGAATTCAATCCACCGTCCGCGCGACACGCGAAACTGCGCTCAATGAGTTAGTCAGTGCGGGCAAGCGCTTCGCTGATTGGTTTCTGCGCACCGGCACGACCACCGTCGAAGCCAAATCCGGCTACGGCCTCACGCTGGAAGATGAGCTGAAGATTCTTCGTGCGATAAAACGGCTAAATGGGGAAACTCAACTTCGTTACGTAGCGACGTTTCTTGGCGCTCACGACATTCCTCCTGAATACAAGTCGCGGCGCGAACAATACGTCTCGTTGATAGTCGAACAAATGTTGCCTCGCGTGGCCGAGGAGAAACTGGCAGAGTATTGCGACGTCTTCTGTGAAGAAAAAGTGTTTACTAATGAGGAGTCCTGGAAAATTCTTTCGTCTGCGCGTTGTCACGGCCTGGGCTTGCGCATTCACGCGGATCAATTGTCACTATCCGGGGGAGCGAAATTGGCAGCCGCACTAACTACAGCGACGGCCGACCATCTGGAGCATACTGACCCGGAAGGAATCGCTGCCTTGAAGTCTGCCGGCGTTCAGCCGGTGCTTTTGCCTGGCTCAGTTTACGCCCTTGGCGCGAGTCGTTACCCGGCGGCACGCGCGATGATTGACGCCGGTCTCGCGTTGGTGTTGGCAACAGATTTCAACCCCGGCTCTTCTCCCACTCCTTCAATGCCAATGATTCTTTCCCTGGCGTCTACCCACATGAAGATGACTCCAGCGGAGTCAGTCACAGCCTCAACGATAAATGCTGCTTACACGCTCAACCGTGGCGATCAAATCGGCTCCCTCGAACAAGGTAAGATCGCTGACTTTGTAATTCACAATTGCGATGACTACCGCGAGCTCGCATATTTTTTCGGCATCGAGCACCCGTGGAAGGTTTATTCCCGCGGCGAATTGGCATTTAGCCGAACCTGATTTAAGGGAATTTTGCGCCCGGAAGGGGGTGCGGCGATGCCGTCAAAAAACCAATTGACGAGTTCGCCCTGGTATTTTATTATCGCTTCAACACTGGAAAGGAGGTGATTCTAAATATATGAATTCTTATCACAGTGAGGTGGCTGCGGCCTGACCTCTGAACCGGAAAACTAACTCGTTAGGATTTAGGTTCAGTAGTCTCACTGCTTAGTGCTCCTCCTTTTCGGAAGCGACACACAGTCAGCCTCAGGCCAATCCCAACAGTTCACCGGAAGCCGTCCGCGCTCGCGCGTGGGCGGCTTCTTTATGTTTAATCTCCCCTGCACCTGGCAATGGTCCGCTTGACCACAAGCGGCCGTAGTGAGAGATTAAGAATTCCGCACGTTAGATGGAGGATTTGTCGTTGTCATCCGCTGAATCACCAGTTTTCTATGACCCGGTAGGGCGCCGCTGGCGGCGAGTCCGGGGGACCTGGTTGGCGTTCGCTGTCCTGGTCACCAGCCTGGCAGCGATTTTCATTGCCAGTGTACTTGTCAATCCCGTCCTTCCCAGTTTCAATGTCCGGTCAGTAGCAAGTTTGCCGCATACGGCTGATATCAAACCGAAGCGTCCAAGCCTTCCCGCGAACCCCGTTGAGCAAAAAGCCAAGCGTGCCCAGGCTGAATTGCAGCATGCGCTGGCAACAACCAAACGCGTCGTGCCGGGCAAACGAGCTTCAGAGACAGCGCTCGTTCCCCCTCCGGCGATTCCGCCGCCTGCGGTTCCCACGACGCGCCCGCTCTCGATTGGCTTCTACATTAACTGGGACGAATCCAGTTTAGCCTCACTGGAAAGAAATCTTGATCATCTTGATTGGGTAATCGCGGAATGGGGCCATCTCCAGGATGGCGGCAATGACGGAAATCCGCTGGCGACCTACGTTGACGCACCTGCTTTGAATTTTATCAGACAAACACGCCCGCAGGTTCGCGTTATTCCGATGGTCCAGAATCTGATTGATGAGAAGTGGGACTCCGCATTATTAGCAAAAAATATTGCGGACGAATCATCCCGCCAACGGCTGATTAGCGCTCTAACAATCTTTGTGGAAGTCAATAAGTTTGCCGGTATTTGTATTGACTTTGAGGAACCGCCTACTTCTTCACAATCAAACTTAATTATGTTCATGCAGGAATTGCATGATGTGTTTGCCCCTAAGGGCCTCAGCGTCTTACAGGCAGTTCCTTTTGACGACGCTGACTGGAACTATAAAAGCTACGCGGGGGCCTCCGATTATTTGATCTTAATGGCTTACGACCAGCATTGGGCGGGAAGCGATGCCGGCCCCATAGCCTCGCAAAACTGGTTCGAGCAGCACCTGATTACCCGCATGCACGACCTGGTTCCGGCGAAGACCATCATCGCGCTGGGAAATTACGGATACGATTGGAATGAGGGTCAAAACGAAGCGCAGGAGGTTACTTGTCAAAAAGCACTTATCACCGCGCGAGATTCAGACGCAAAAATCTTATTTGACGCCGATTCTCGCACTCCGTATTTCGAATATGATGAAGAGGATGAATCGCATCACAAGGTTTGGTTTCTCGACGCCGTTACCGCCTACAACGAAATGCGTGCTGCCAGTGGCTATAAGCCCGCCGGCTTTGCTATATGGCGACTAGGATCCGAAGACCCTTCAGTCTGGTCAATCCTGGGGGCCTTGCAGGTTGGCTCCCCTGAAGTTTTGCGCCGGATTGTTTATGGGTATGACGTCGATTTCGAAGGTACGGGCGAGTTATTAAAAGTAGTGTCCCAACCGCAGGATGGCTGGCGCAATCTGGATGTAGATCCGGCCAACGGGTTTATAAAAGGAGAAGAGTTTGTCTCAACCCCCTCCTCTTACGTTATTCAGCGTGGTGGCGACCACCCCGGACTGATTGCCCTTACGTTTGACGACGGTCCAGATCCAGAGTGGACGCCTGCAATTCTCGATATTTTGAAGCAGGAACAGGTGCCAGCCACTTTTTTTATCATTGGCAAGAATGGGCAAGCTTATCCGACTCTGATGCGCCGGATAGTCAATGAGGGTCACGAGATTGGCAATCACACCTTTACTCATCCAAACCTGGGCGAGATTCCCCTCTCACTAACGGAATTGGAACTCAACGCTACCCAGCGACTTATCGAGTCCGAAATAGGTCGCTCGACGGTTCTGTTTCGACCACCATATTTTGGTGACGCGGAAGCAGACAAGCCACAGGAAGTTGAACCGGCAATGCTGGCGGAAAAACTTGGATACCTGATGGTGGGAGTGCGAATAGATCCTGACGACTGGAAGCTACCGGTAACTGCGGACGAGATTATCAAGAGGACGGTAGCACGGGCCATGGACAACGATCCCGACACTCGAGGACAGGTTGTCTTGCTTCACGATTCGGGCGGTGATCGCTCAGCAACCGTTCAAGCCCTACCACAGTTAATTCATAAATTGCGCGCTCGCGGATTTAAATTTGTTGCAGTTTCGGATCTCGGTGGTCTGTCCCGAGATCAGGTAATGCCGCTGATCCCGAGAAGCGAGCGTGCGTTCACGCGGGCTGACGCAGTCACTTTCTTTTTCCTTTCCACTGGCGGCTGGACACTTCAGTGGGTATTTCTAATTGGCATTGTGCTCGGTCTGGGCCGTCTGATCTTTATTGGTGCGCTGGCGTTCGCTCAATGGGTTCGTTCGAGACGCCGGCAACGCAGCCATGCCGGTGAGGCCTACGCGCCTTTTGTTTCAGTAATTGTGCCAGCCTACAACGAAGAGCTTGTGATCAAAAACACGATCAGCAGTCTGTTAGCTTCTGACTATGAAAGCTACGAGATCATTGTTGTTGACGATGGGTCTGAGGACAAAACCAGCGACATTGTTCGCGAAAATTTCTCGAATAACGACCGAGTGAAGCTCTTCTCCGCGGCAACTGGCGGCAAAGCCACTGCGCTCAATCTTGGGTTGAAGTATGCCAGAGGCGAGATCGTGGTTGCGCTCGATGCTGACACTTTATTTGCCGCGCAGACTATTGGGGTACTCGCTCACCGCTTTCACGATCCTAAAATGGGTGCCGTTGCCGGCAACGCGAAAGTAGGCAATCGCATAAACATTGTGACGCGATGGCAGGCGCTTGAATACATTACTTCGCAGAACATGGATCGACGTGCATTCGCGAGTTTGAACTGCATAACGGTGGTGCCGGGCGCTGTGGGCGCCTGGCGCCGCGAGCTAATCGAGAAGGCAGGAGGCTTTCAGGCAGACACTCTTGCGGAGGATCAGGACCTGACACTAAACATCCGGCGCATGGGATACAACATTGGTTATGAAGAAAATGCGGTCGCCTGGACCGAGGCCCCCGATCGCCTGCGGACGCTTGCGCGGCAGCGTTTCCGGTGGGCCTTTGGGACTTTGCAGTGTATGCGCAAACACCTGGACGCTCTGTTTCGACCTCGTTACGGCACGCTGGGATTCATTGCCCTGCCCAACGTCTGGATTTTTCAGATTTTGTTTCCCTTGATTTCGCCGGTGATGGATTTAATGCTCTGTTACACGCTAATTTCCGCCGCACTAGACTGGTTGCAACAGCCGAACGGCTACTCATTTACCAACCTTCGCCAGGTGCTGTTTTATTATGCCTTGTTCCTGGCAATTGACTGGATTGCGGCCTGCTTCGCCTTCATCCTCGAGAAAAAAGAACACTGGAAGTTGCTTTGGTGGTTATTCTTGCAGCGCTTTTGTTATCGCCAGGTAATGTATTACGTCATGATCAAGTCCGTCGCGGTGGCCACTCGGGGTGCAATGGTCGGCTGGGGTAAGCTGGAACGAAAAGCGACTGTGGAAGTGCAGCCCTAACGCGAAAATCCTTAATGGCAAAGCGGATCGGCAAGCGCATCGGCAAGCGGAAGGGAATGCTGATTTATGCGCTGCTGCTGACGGCAGCGTTTTCTTTTCGTGTAACAGTTGCCAGGTTGCTGCCCAACGACCAGCCGTTTGATGGCCAGGTATATGCGCAGATTGCCCGCAATGTTCTCGAGCAACATGTCTATTCACATGCAACTGAACCGCCTTACGACCCGTCATTAATACGTCTTCCAGGTTATCCGGTTTTTCTTGCCGCGGTCTATTCCATATTTGGTCACAACAACAACACTGCCGTGCGCATCGTCCAGGCGCTTATCGATACAGCGGCCTGCGCCTTGATCTCACTTATTGCTTTCTTCTGGGAGCCCGATGAAAAACTCAAACGGCGCACATCCATCACTGCGCTTGTGCTCGCTGCGGTTTGCCCTTTTACCACAATTTATGTTGCGACCATTCTGACGGAAACACCCACTGTCTTCTTAGCAGTTGCCATGTGTCTGACAGCAACGTTGGCTTTTAAGGCAACCAGCCGGAGAAGTACCTTGTTGCTGTGGGGTGCGACTGGAATTCTCGGCGGCGTGGCAGTCCTGTTTCGACCAGACAGCGGACTTTTCGCAGCAGCAACCGGAATCACGCTGGTAGTTTCCAGGTTGCTGCGTTCAAGCGAGGGGAAGGTAAAGAAAAGAAAACAGGAGATCGTGTACAGACTTTCTCGGGCCTCCTACCACGGCGCTATGTTTTCATTAGCCTTCTGCCTGGCGCTGGTTCCCTGGACCATTCGCAACCACCGTGTATTTCACCTGTTTCAGCCTCTTGCTCCGGCCCACGCGGAGATGCCTGGCGAATTTGTGCCGCGCGGATATCTCTCCTGGTTGCGCACGTGGATCGACGACGGACGTTATATTGGACCAGTGCTCTGGTCGCTCGACGAGTCTCCAATCAAGCTGGAAAACATGCCCGCCCGCGCTTTCGATTCCGCGGAAGAGAAGCAGAGAGTCGCGGCATTGGTTGAAAAGTATAATCATCCTCATGAAGAACAGGAGTCGATTTTCACTGAGCCGGACTCACAACAGTCGCCCACTCCCTCGGAAGATCAATCCAATCAGATTGAGGAAAATGGATCTGCAAAGACGAATGACGAGTCCGCCCAGGGTGATAAGGGTGATACAGGTGATGAAGCGGATAAAACTGATGAGGGGGACAAACGTGATGAGGGCGATTCGGGAGATCAAGGAGATGAGGCTGATCAAAATGACGAAACGGCGTCTTCGGATTCAGCTACGTCTCATCCGGTAGAGATGACGCCAGAGATAGACGCTGGCTTTGCCCAAATAGCTCAGGAACGAATTGCGCGCCATCCACTTCGTTTTTTCTTCTGGCTGCCGGTTAAGCGTGCTTTCTCGCTGTGGTTTGACACTCATTCACAATACTATCCGTTTGAGGGCGAGCTTCTTCCGCTTGACGATCTCGATTACGATATTCATCAACAATTCTGGTTGCCGCTATTTGCCGGGTTGACGTTTGTTTACACATTGCTGGGTATTCTGGGTGGATGGTTCCTGTGGGAGACGCGCGACTTTGTCGCGAGGCAATGGTTGTTGCTGGCGGCACTAATCATCTTTCTGAGGCTGGGATTTTTCTCGACGCTGGAGAACCCTGAACCGCGCTATGTAGTTGAGATTTTTCCTTTCTTATCTGTCCTCGGAGGAATCGCGCTTTCCAGGGCAGCTTTACTGCTCAAAAAATAACAAGACGATCTAGCGTGCGCCCCGAAGAGTTGGTTGGAGAATTATAGAAAAGAACCTCCCAAAGAGCGGGGGCATGCCCCCTTCCTGACCTGAGAGTTTCTTGAAGTTGAGCATGCGCTCCAAGACCCAATGCGTCTCAAGATGAGATTCAATTTCTAGTTTGTGCAGCTCGAGGCTAGGAAAGGGGCATGCCCCCGCTGGCGGGCGGAGAATCTTATCCCTGCGATCAGGGACTGGGCGATGGACTGGTGGTCGGCATTTGCTCCGACGGAAGTACGCGCGAGGGTTCTGGCTTGTCCGCTGAGGTGTGTAGATGAATTGCTTTCCAATCTTTACCGATACGCTTGAAAACCAGCGTCATGCGACCAGTTGCCGTTTCCGGTGTGCCCTTATAGTTTTGTGACTGTGTCCACAAACAGCTCGCGACCGCTCCATCGCGACCGAGCATAGTTATCGAAAGGTCGCGAACGTCCAATTTCA
>JALYXE010000473.1 GCA_030947265.1 Acidobacteriota bacterium | reverse complement strand
ATTCCCAACCCAGCGAAGACGATCAGGACGATAGCCAAAATCGCAATAACCCACCGCCACGCTTTTCTTTTGCGTTGCCCCGGAACGTCGCGAGAACTACCCGGCGGAACATACGACCCTGGCGGTTGATACGCAGGAACACTCGCTTCGCCTGAAGATGAATCTCCGGTCGAGTGGGATCCCGGATTGCCGGCGGAAGATGAGACCACCGTCGCTTCGTCGTCCCCGGACATGTTTACGGGCACAAGCGGCGTTCCGTCGTCGATGCAAAAACTCAGGTTTTGATCGGTGAAAGTCTTATTGCAGGTTGGACAGCGTTTCAATTTGAATCTCTCTACCCCGTCAACAATACGAAATCATAACCGCAAAGAGGTTTTCGGCCGCAACGTTCGGGAAAAAATGGCCAGCCTGCTAAACCTCGCCCTGCTACCTGAGGCCACCCGCCAGGAAACTCAGCCCATAGATTAAGATTATCAACGCTATAAATACAAAGTAGAGCCCGCCACTTACAATCCCGCCGATTGCCAGCCCCTTTCCACTATACCGGGTTGGGTCATTCTTGATTTGCACGAGTGCGTAGATGCCGAGCGCAACAGCGATGGGGCCAGTCAGTACGCCAAAATAACAACACCAACCAACAGTCATGGTGACGACGCCCAACACAAGCGATGCGATAGCGAGACTTTGTTGCGGTGCGGTGGAGTATGCCGGCGGCGGCGGTGGCCTCCAGCCAACCTGAAGCGGCTGTTGCGCTCCTATTTGTGCTTGTGGAGGTTTGTAAGCGCCCGGCAAATCCAGCGTTGGTTCTTCACTCGGGCTGACGCTCGGCGGCATGGCTGGATACGCGATCGTCGGCGGGGGCTCATACGGGGAAGTTTGTACCTCAACCAGCGATGTGCCATCCTGCGTGCAGAAAGTTAGCCACTCATCCGTAAATTCCTGGTTGCAGGTTGGGCAACGCTTCATCTTACCGTTCAGACGATTTCAATCTGACTAAAGAAATACGCGATCTCGATTGCTGCATTCTCATTGGAGTCAGAACCATGAACCGCGTTTTCTCCGACAGAAACGCCGAACTCCTTTCGCAAGGTCCGGTCTGCGGCATTAGCAGGATCAGTAGCTCCCATCAAATCGCGCCATGCTCTCACCGCGTCTTCTTTATCGAGTACCATCACCACGCATGGAGCGCTGGACATGAATTCTGTTAAGCCGGCAAAGAAGGGCCGCTCGCGATGCACGGCATAAAAACCTTCGGCTTCCTTACGGCTCATGTGCAGCGTCTTTATCGCCCGAAGCCTGAAGCCTGCGTCGGTGATTCGTTGAATGATGTTGCCAGTGTGCCCCGCCCCCACAGCGTCGGGCTTGATAATTCCAAATGTTAGATTGCTTGTTTGCTGAGCCATCAATTACCCCGAGTTCATTCCATGATTATTGGTCTGCTCTTCCTGGGTTGCCTCTGTCTGCTTGCGCATGGCTGCTCCAAGGGTCCAGCGCATTTTGCCTCACCACGAACAATCAGAGTTGCGTCAAGAGTGACGAAGCCTTGAGACGGCATCTGGTAACAATCCAACCTATCAAACAAAACAGCAAACTCAAGATGCTGGTTAACTTCAAAGACTTCATAGTCATGGGCGGGACAAGCAGAAACAGGTTCGTTACAAGTTAGTTGCCAGACCAAGGACGCGCTTCATCGCTGCTCCGATATCCGCCGGCGACTTCACGACATGAATGCCCGCCTCTTCGAGAGCCTTCATTTTTTCCGCCGCAGTTCCCTTCCCGCCGGCAATGATCGCGCCTGCATGACCCATGCGGCGTCCGGGCGGCGCTGTTTGTCCAGCGATAAAAGCCACGGTCGGTTTCGTGACGTTGGCTTTTGCAAAGGCAGCAGCTTCTTCTTCCGCAGTGCCTCCAATCTCGCCAATCATCACAATTCCATCAGTCTCCTCATCATCCTGGAATAGTCGCAGCGCATCGAGATGCGACGTGCCGACGATCGGATCACCGCCAATACCAATCGCGGTAGACTGGCCCAGTCCCAAGGCCGTTAGTTGGCCCACGGCTTCATAAGTCAACGTTCCAGAGCGCGAGACAACTCCGACGCGTCCTTCGCGGTGAATGTGGCCCGGCATAATTCCTAGCTTGCACTTGCCGGGGCTGATAATCCCGGGGCAGTTTGGTCCAATCAGACGCGTGGCTTTGCCATCCAGGTACTCCTTCACCTTCACCATGTCGAGCGTGGGGATTCCCTCAGTTATGCAAACAACCACGGTGACTCCCGCATCGGCAGCCTCCATGATCGCATCGGCGGCAAAGGCCGGGGGCACATAGATGACCGAGGCGTTCGCGCCCGCCTGTTTGACTGCATCGGCCACAGTGTTGAATACAGGAATGCCTTCGTGGGTCGTCCCGCCCTTTCCCGGGGTCACACCACCGACAACGTTCGTTCCATACTCAACCATCTGTTTGGTATGAAATGTCCCTTCTTTGCCGGTGATTCCCTGCACCACCACGCGCGTGCTTTTATCGACAAGAATACTCATGATAAGTGGTAGCAATCAGCAGTCAGCCGGTCAACCTATGGTGTAGCCGACGCCGTTAGAATTCTTCGATTATTCGATTAGAAGCAGCTCACTTTACAGTGAGCGGTGACGAGATTTCAAACTGCTGATCCCGCGCGTGCACTTCTTTCCCGCGCCGATAACCAAAGAACACGATGATGGCCGGCACGAGCAACGCCAGGTTTCGCAAAGCCGTCTTCACGCCTAACTGGCTCCCGATGATTTTCCCAAAGCAACCGCACTCGAGCGGCTCTCCATGCAAAACATAAACGTAGTAAAGCGCGTAACCGCCAAAACCAATCAGCAACGCCGCCGAGAATAATGCGCCCAGACGAACTGTACGCGGAATAAGAAGAAGTGCGGCGGCGATAATCTCGACTCCAACAACCGCGACGGTCACCGGCCACATCCAGCGCGCGTAATTTAATCCCGATGCGGTAAGCAGCTCACCCACGTTTGTGGCAAACGCTTTAATGATTGAGAGTTTCGCTCCAGCCGTAAACAGAAATAGAGCAGCCAAACCAAAGCGGCTAAACAAAACAACGATGCGGAATATCTTCCTCTGATTCATTGTCATGTAGAAGCAATCAGCCCCGGCGTTAAACTTTCGGGAGCGCATTCCTCTGACTCCGCTCGGAGTCAAACATTTATAGGTTACGAATCTCGCTTCAGATCTTTCGGAGGGAAGTTGCCGCATACTGGCGGCAACTTCCCTCCGAAGTGATGTGCGCAAAATCCATTTCTATAAACATTGCGTTCCTAACGGAACTCAGACTGATCACTCGGGTCTATTCGAATTTCAATCGACCCTTCCGGCAGGCACTGATGCAGTTTAGAGTTCAGGTTTTAGCTTGCGTGGCGAAGCGGCAGCCTAAAGTCTGAACTCTGAACTTCCGGCTTCAATGCATAAGTACCTGCTGGCAGGATAGTCTGAAATCTACGCGGCCAGAGCAACCACCTTTTCGGCAGCGTCCTTCATTCCTTTGGCGACCGTGAAATTCAAGCCTGAGTCGCGAATCACACGCTGGCCCTCTTCTACATTTGTTCCCTCGAGCCGGACGACCACAGGAACTTTTATACCCAGATTCTTCGCCGCTTCCACGACAC
>JALYXE010000444.1 GCA_030947265.1 Acidobacteriota bacterium | reverse complement strand
ATACAGCCGATAGCCGGAATGAAACTCGGACAACTCCATGCCGATTATGCGGTTTTCGATCCCGGTTAGAATTCGGTTTCCCAGATACTTATAAAACGGCATTCCACCCGCAAGCGGGTTTCCACCTTCGGCCATGCGTGAGCCGAAAACAACATCTGCTTCGTCTTTCTCCAAAGGCTCGAGCAATTGCGGCAATACTTCCGGAGCATATTGCCCGTCGGCATGTAGCATCACCACGATGTCGAATCCGCGTTCGATAGCGTACTGGTAACCAGCCTTCTGGTTGCCGCCGTACCGCAGATTCTGCGTGTTGCGATGAACGGTGAGCTTTTCCAGATGCTTGGCTTGTTTGTAGCCGATGGCCGCGTAATAGGTGTTGTCGGTCGAGCAATCATCGAAGAGAAAAACTTCGTCGACCTTTTCCCAAACCTCTTTGGGAATGCGGTCGAGCGTCCAGTCAAGCTTGTTGACGGCGTTATATGCGATAACGAAGATGCCTATTCGTTTTTTTCCCGTCGTGGGCATTGCAGCAAATCTAGAGCGACAGTTTACCAGTGCAGTGCGGCCTGTTTAGCGCTTGGTTCACGTTTGGGGCAATCTTAACCGTAGAAAGGGTCAATCGCCAAACAGTTCCCAACAGGGCCGGGCAAGCCGCTCTTGCTACCTGAGGTACTTTGAAGCCAAGCTTCGTAACGGCTTTTCCTTGAAATCTTTTAGATGCTTCGCGGAGGCTTTGCCAGTCCCAGAAGAAAACTGCCTCCCCAGGTCAGATGGATTGTGCAAAAGACCAGCGGCATCGATAGCATCAAGCGAAATCCCCCCTTAGCCTTTCGTGCCAGGTCCACCGCGAAAACAAGAGCAAGAAAAAGGTAGGCGACGATCTCTGCAAGCAAAAGCCACCAGGCCGGACGCAACCAAAAACCAGCAAACAGAAGAATCGGTAACGAAGCAACAAAGAGAGGGGCGATGGTATGGCGCCATTTGATCGAACGCGGATGACGCAGGATCATTCTGGCCTTCCATATGCCGTAGCGGGAGTACTGAAGGAACAATTCCTTCAGCGTTGTGCGCGCGAAATAATCACAGTGCTCCGATCGATCCAGTAGAACAGTTTTGCCGAGAAGGCGTATGCGGTAGTTGAATTCATAATCTTCATTCGTCAACAACTTTTCATCAAAGCCGCCGATCTCGCGCCACAGCTCTTTCTTGAAGCAAGCGAATGCGACAGTGTCAACGGCTTCCTGTTGGGCGGCTCCTTTCCGCAAACGATACTTTGCGTCACCAATCCCAAAAGGGTGCGAAACCGCCATCGCGATCGCTTTTGCCATCAAAGTTTCCGCGCCCGGACAAACCTGACAAGGCATGCCAACGACACCGATACCGTCCTGCCTTAACACTTCGACCGAGTGCCTAATATAACCGGGCGACGCGACAGCGTGCGCATCAAGCCGGGCAATGATCTCCCCCTCGGCTTTTCTAATGCCGAGATTCAACGCCGTAGGAATGCTCCGAGCGGGATTATCGATCAACATCACGTTGACGTCCGGTCGGCTGCGGCGGAATTCAGCTATGACCTCGCGCGTACGATCCTCAGAAAGGCCATCCACGATAATGATCTGGTATCGATCGTGATCATACTGATCAGCGAGATTATGAAGGCTTTTACCAATGAAGCGTTCTTCGTTGTAGCAAGGGATGACCACGGAAACAGAAGCGCGACCGTTGCTGACCGGTGCGTCAGCAATGGCGACCGGCTGGGGCGAAACTTCGCGCTCGGCGAGCGATTCGGCGTGCTTCAGAATAGTCATCGGTTGTAATGCTGCCGCGCTTACCTCCGGTCAGTGCGATGCATTACTCGCTTTACGGGATCAGCGCGAAGAGCACAGGCAATTATACATAAGCTGATGAGATTGGAGCCGAGGAATTTGCCGGGACGCGAACGCGAACCACAATGGTGGCTCTTATCATTCTTTTGACTGCGTTCGTCTATCGCGTAGTCGGACCTTCGACCACAATCCCACTACCGCAGTACCCAGGAGAACGAGACTCGCTGGCTCCGGAACGGGCTGGGCCACGAGAAATGTGTAAGTATGAGAGCCATTGCCGGGAATGCTGATGGTCAGTGAGGCCATCGTTCCCGCAAAAGTAGCGCCCGGCGAGGTGATCGTGAACAGCTGTGTGTAAGGTGGCGGAATGCTTCCAAACGCGGGGATGGAAAAAGTCAGTACGATGGGAGCACTCCCGATTTCAGCGTAAATGATCTGCAAGAGACTAGTCGTCCCGGCCGGAAGACTGCCATTGATGTCGACCAGGAAACTGATCTGCGGTCCGAAAAGAGTCACACCGGGATTGGATAAGAGATCAACTCGGGTCGCGCCGTTGTTCTGCAAAGCAACAACGTTGCTAAAAGTCAACGGGTCCGCCTTTGCGCTTGGTACCGCGGCCAGGCCGCAGAGAATCACTATCGCGATCATTAATCCTACCTTGATGGTTTGAATCATTGTTTGACCTACAATCCTGAGTTTTGACACATGTGCAACGACTTCTCAGATACAGGAAAGCCCTAATTGGAGGCCATTACCAGTATCCTGGTCACGCATAGGTTAGCGAACGCGCAGCCGATAATAGATCATCTTCACATATTCACCCGCAACCATCTGCCATCCGCGGAAGTGCAGCCACCAGATGGCCGGAGAAGGAGCTTGCCAGCCCGGCGCAACGGCTTCAAGACCTAAAGTAATACCGGTAGTGGAAAAGGTTTGTCGCAGCGTGACTAAGGCGCGACGCGAGTGATAGGCCGAGGTTACTACCAGCAACGAGTGGAGCCCTCCAGCCTCGGCGTATTTGCGCAGCAGCAACGACTCTTCATACGTTCCCGAAACCGGTTCTGGCAGAGTCTCAATCGCACTGTCTGGCACGCCGTAACGACGCAGGTATCTGGCGGCCAGTTCCTGAGACGGAATGTTCCGCTGCTCATCGCTGACCCACCCGCTCTGCTGATTATCGTTGGTCAGAATGACCTTTGCCGCGCGGCCCTCTTTGTAAAGTTGCGCGGCCCTTTGCGTTCTTTCTTTGAAAACGGCCGATCCCGCCATAACCACTATGGCATCGGCGTGAGCTAGCGGCGCGCTTACTATCAACAACTTTGCCGCCGACCACGCGACCAGCCACAAAACGAAGGCAAGGACCGTAAACCCGATTACAGCTTTCGCCTTATTGCTCAAACAAGTCGAAACGTTTTGGGAACGGCGACGCTGGGAAAGAGATTTCATGGGGGATCAGGAAAGCAGATTACCAGCAAATGCCCTGGTAAGCTTCGTCAGAGGTTCTTTCAAACAGACGCACTAGATCGATCATCGTCTGGTCTTCACGCAACCTGGACTCAATCGCGCGAAACTCTTCCGCTTTATTGCCGATTATGAGTAAGTCGGAACTTTCCAGCACTTCCGCCACGCTCGCACGCATTAGTTGAGATATGTGCGGAATGCCGCTTTCAATAAACTCTTTGTTGGCCCCGAACAGACGCGCCAGTGAAACGTCGCGGTCATAAATAGCGAGCTGCAATCCTTTGCCGATCAGCGTCTCGATCAGGGCGACCATGGGCGATTCACGTAGATCGTCCGTGCCGGCTTTGAAGCTAAATCCGAGCACGCCAATTCGCTTTTTGCCGCTACGAACAACCATCTCAATCGCGCGCTCGATCTGCATGCGGTTACTTTGCAAGACGGACGAGAGCACCGGGACCTCGACGTCGAGTTGCTTAGCCTGGTAGTTGATGGCGCGCAGATCCTTTGGCAGGCACGAACCGCCGAAGGCAAACCCGGGCTTGAGGTAATACGCTGAGAGATTCAGCTTTTTGTCCTGGCAAAAAACTTCCATTACTTCGTGGCTGTCTATCCCTAATCCTTTGCAGATGTTTCCTACCTCATTTGCGAAACTGATTTTCAGCGCGTGAAAACAATTGCAGACGTACTTGACCATTTCAGCGGTCTTGACCGGCGTGACCAGTACGGGCGCATTGATGTTCGCATAAAGGAGGCGCACGACGTTTGCCGTCTGTTCGTCGCCGGCGCCGATCAGTGTGAAGGGTGGCGCGTGGAAATCCTTGAGCGATGTGCCCTCGCGCAGGAACTCCGGATTGATGCAGACGCCAAAATGCAGGCCCGCTCGTTTTCCTGAAAACTCTTCCAGGGCTGGAACGATGACACCCTCAATACTTCCCGGAAGCATCGTGCTGCGAATTACGATCACGTGACTTTCTGGTTTGTTCTTTAGTGCCGAGCCAATCTCCTCACAGACGCGCTTCACAAAGGTAAGATCCAGACTGCCGTTGGGATTGCTGGGTGTGCCAACGCAAACCAGAGAAATGTCAGATTCATTGATCGCTTCTTCGGTATCAGTCGTGGCGCGCAACCGGAGTGAGCGCACCATGTCTCCGATCAAGTCACTCATCCCGGCTTCGACAATCGGGCTTTCGCCGCGGTTCACGATGTCAACTTTGGTGGGATTGACATCGACACCGATGACGTCGTGCCGTTCTTGTGCAAAGCACGCCGCGGAAACACAGCCGACATAGCCAAGACCAAAGACACTTAGTCTCATAAGAACCGTAAACCGTGAACAGTAAAAACAGGAAAGAGGTGTACAGCGTTATCCGTGAACCGTAAAAAAGCGAATGGTCCTTCTGTTCACGGTTCTTTCATGTACCGTCGATTCTGCTCGCTTGGTAGCAGCAAAACAAAACCATCGTCACCCCCCACTGACTGGCCCACTTCTAATCTGGAAGAATAACGATAAAGATCGTTCCACGAGACCCGCCGGTC
>JALYXE010000437.1 GCA_030947265.1 Acidobacteriota bacterium | reverse complement strand
CCTCTCTAGACCGCCTAAGGGAGTTGCAACGACTGGCTCTGCGCGACGCTCTTAGACCAGACTTTCGCGTCTACACCGGTAATGATCTCGGGATTAATATGATCGAATACGGCTCCGATTACCTTCTTGGTCTGGCGACGCTTGCAGCGGATAGGTTTGCTGAGCGCGACCTCCTCTGGGAAACCGGGGACCCAACTTATTACGCCCTGTCGGACGCCTTGCAGCACCTCGGTAATGTGGCATTCCGGGCGCCTGTCCCGGCCTATAAACATTCGGCGGCAACGTTCTTACATCTACGCGGGCTCGTGCCCTCGCCCCGCGCGCATCCGCAAGCGCCCGTCCGTCCCGTGTGGGAGGCTGACATCATGCGCGACTGCGCGGACCGATTAGGCTACAGTTCCAACAATGCCGGTCTACTTGAACATCAAGCACCGGCAGTAATATGAGTAGCAACATTCAAGTGGCAGCCACGGGTTTTGCAGATTGCACGGAGGAAGATGCCTGAGGAGTTGAAAGCTAAATTGAAATCCAAATGCCGCTGGGACCTTGTCAGTCTCGGAGAGGTAATGCTGCGTCTCGATCCCGGTAACGAACGCATCCACACCGCGCGTAATTTTCGGGTCTGGGAGGGCGGTGGCGAATATAACGTTGCTCGCGGCTTGAAGCGATGCTTTGGTTTGGATACTGCGATTGTGACCGCACTAGTTGATAATGCCGTGGGTCGACTGGTCCAGGATCTAATTTATCAAGGTGGTGTGAACCAATCGCACGTGCACTGGGTTAAGTTCGATGGCGTGGGCCGCGCGGTGCGCAATGGCCTAAACTTTACAGAACGTGGCTTTGGTATTCGGGCCGCTTTGGGTTGTTCCGATCGTGGTCATACAGCTGTCTCACACTTACGTCCAGGCGACGTCGATTGGGAGCAAATCTTCACTGTCGAGGGTGCTCGCTGGTTTCATACAGGCGGCATCTTTGCGGCGCTTTCCGAAACGACTCCCCTCTTAGCCAAAGAAGCAATGCAAGCGGCCAGACAGAGTGGCGCGCTTGTCTCTTACGATTTGAATTATCGTGCATCGCTCTGGCAATCCATCGGTGGACAAGCACGTGCTCAAGAAGTAAATCGCGAGCTTGCACCGCTGGCTGATGTAATGATCGGCAACGAGGAAGACTTTACCGCCGCGCTTGGCTTTGAGGTGGAAGGTTCGGATGAGCACCACTCAAAACTGGATATCGAAAGTTTCGCCCGCATGATCGAACGTACGGCAAAACAATTTCCAAATCTGAAAGTAGTGTCGGCGACTCTTCGACAGGCCACAACCGCAACTCGTAACGACTGGGGTGCGGTCTGCTATTCGCAAGGCGAGCTCTATAAGGCGACGCTACGTAAGGGTTTGGAGATCTACGACCGAATTGGCGGCGGTGATTCGTTTGCCTCAGGTCTGATTTACGGCTTTCTCAAAAACAAAGGTCCGCAGTGGGCGGTCGAGTGCGGAGCAGCACATGGTGCACTGGCCATGACAACTCCGGGTGATACCACGATGGTTACGCTCGCGGAGGTCGAACGGGTGATGAAAGGTGGGACGGCGCGCGTGGCGCGCTAAAACTTAATGGAAAACCTTCTGGTACTCAAACGCATAGAAGAGGTCGGGATCATACCCGTCGTGCGCGTTGAATCAGAAGAGGAGGCTTTAGCCGTCGCTAAGGTTATTGGTGAGGCTGGTATTCCCATTCTGGAAATCACGATGACCGTGCCCGGTGCCCTCAAGGTTATCGAAAAGCTCAGTGAGCGTTATGGCGATCAGGTTCTCATAGGCGCAGGAACCGTGCTCGACTCTCAGGCGGCCAGTGCCTGTATCAATGCAGGGGCGCAATTCATAGTTAGTCCAGCTCTCAATCTGCAGACCATCGAGTTGTGCAAACATCAGTCGATTGCCGTATTCCCCGGCGGGTTGACGCCCACAGAAGTTGTCAGTGCATGGCAAGCCGGTGCGGATGCTGTCAAAGTCTTCCCGTGCAGCGCGGTTGGCGGAGCAAAATACCTGCGGGCTCTCAAAGCACCGCTGCCGCAGATCAATTTGATTCCGACCGGCGGTGTTTCGCTTTCTACTGCGAAGGACTTGATCGCTGCAGGGGCGTTCGCTCTGGGGGTTGGCGCGGATCTCGTAAACATCAGCGCGATTAAAGCGGGCGAATATGACTCGGTGGCATCCACAGCTCGCAGTTACGTGGCTGCCGTTCGCGAAGCTCGGGCTACAAAAAGTTTGAATAAACTCAGTTTCAAACCTCACTAAGATTTGCTCGCTCATCTAGTAGATGGTTACCTGCTGGCTCAGGCCACCATCGATGAAATACGTGCTCCCGGTTACATATTCGGCTTCAGCGCTTGCGAGGAACACTGCCACCGAAGCGACTTCTTCTGGGCGGCCAAAGCGTCCCCACGGAATTTCGCTAACGGCATTCTTCTCAGCGATTGGATCATCAAGTACCGCTTGATTGATAGGGGTGGCGATTGCCCCTGGAGCAATATTGTTGACGTTGATCTTGTACTGAGCCAGTTCCATTGCCAAATTACGCATCATCATTCGGACGCCACCTTTTGAGGCACAGTAAGCCGTGTATTCCGGAAATGGAATGTCTTCATGCACAGATGAAATAAAAATTAGTTTCCCGCCTTGTCCCTGCCGGACCATCTGCTTCGCAGCCAGTTGGCTCACTAGATAAGAGCCGAAAAGATTGACTGCGATAACTTTGTTCCACTCTTCATCAGTGACCTCAAGGAAAGGCTTTTTAATCTCGATGCCGGCATTATTGACAGCGATATCAATGCGTCCGAATTGTCTTATGATTTCTTTCATCATCCGTTCGACGTCTTCACGCTGGCTCACATCTGCGATAACCGCGATCGAGGATGACCCAAAGGATGTTGCTTCGGCTTGTGCCGCGTCGCTGTCCGCCTGGCTTCCCTGGCGATAGTTAACAACAACATGTGCTCCTTCAGCTGCGAAGCGTGTGGCAATGGCCTTCCCAATACCGCTGCTGGCTCCAGTGATAAGTGCGACTTTGTTTTTCAGGCGCATCTTGAAAAGCTCCCTTTTTGATAAATATCCTTTGATTGCGACCGGATCGATTCGGGACCGTGAGATCGGAGGTTCGAGTCTTCTCGCCCCCGACCAATTCTTCTTTTCCTTAGATCACTTAAAAGAATAAAGCCGGAATGTAATTTCAAGCGTCGGCTTTTTCCCGGCGCAAGTGGCGTAAGTGTCTCCAAACCCACCAGGCGATCAATAGAAGCGCGGCGATGCCTATTAAGAAGTCGAAACGATGAAACCAGGTTTTCAATGTGTCGTCCTTGTTCCACTTTTCCCCTAGTTTTTGACCCACGTAAGCGAGGGCGAGACACCAGGGCAACGACCCGGCGAATGTATAAATAATAAAACGCTTTACGTTCATCCGAGCCACACCTGCCGGGAAAGCTATAAAGGTGCGGATGGCCGGCAGAAGACGGCTGACGAATACAATGATTTCGCCGTGGGTTGCGAACCAACGATCAGCCATGTCGATATCGTGACGAGAGACTAAAACGAAGCGTCCATACTTCTCGATGAGAGGGCGTCCACCGTAACTCCCAACCGCATAAGCTACGAGTGACCCAAGAACACAGCCAACAGCACCGGCGAGTGAGACCGCCCAGAGGTTCATCTGACCTGTGGAGACCAGGTATCCCGAAAAAGGCATGATGACCTCAGAGGGCAACGGTATGCACGCTGATTCAATTGCCATTAACAAAACTATTCCGGAATAGCCCAGGAGTGAGATTGTGGCGACAATAAAACCCGACAGGATTTCGATTATTCGTGCGATCATTAGTAAGGTATAAGACCTACGATGTCAGGGTGGGGTGTTTCAGAAAGTGGAATGGAACTGTCACATTGCCCAGCCATGTTGACCAATCAATGGAACAAAGGCACAACCGCCGTGATCTTCTTGCTTTTGCCCGGTCGTTGTCTTGATTATTCGGACCAGACGTTGAGACTCTCGAGATTCACCGACTGGCACAACCAGCCGTCCACCAACTTTTAGTTGAGCCACGAGTGGATCAGGAATGCCTGGACCGCCCGCCGCAACAAGTATCGCATCGTAGGGAGAGTTTGCCGCCCAGCCCAAGGTGCCATCAAAACATTTCACCGTAGCGTTGTAGATTCCTAACTCCCTGATCCGGGTTTGAGCCTCGCGCGAAAGATTCGCAATGCGCTCGATCGAATAAACCTGACCCGCGACTTTTGCCAAAATGGCTGTCTGATATCCCGATCCAGCGCCTATTTCGAGTACGCGGCTTTCAGAATTGATTTCAAGTAGCTCCGTCATGCGCGCGACAATGAAGGGTTGCGAGATCGTCTGACTCCCGCTGATGGGGAGTGCGTGATCGCCATAGGCTCGGCCCTGAAGGGCTTCGGGCACAAAAGCGTGACGCGGAACGCAGCGCATCGCTTCGAGGACCTTCAAGTCGCGGATTTGATAGTGCTCGCGGAGCCTCTCGACCATTCGCTCGCGTGGGATGGAATAATCCAGGTTTCTTTTTGAAGATTGTTGGCCGGTTGTTTGCACAGAGCTTCAGTTTCGGACAAAAGGCCGGGGTTCCCAAAGCCGGCTACGTCTTATAAAGCAACTCCGAATTCTTTAAGTAGTTCCAGGTTTCTATTGCGCTTAGCGCGCGGTGATCCGTCATGTCACTCTTCAAAGGTGTGACTGAAATATAACCCAAATCAATAGCGTTGTAATCCGTTCCGTCAGCTGAATTGGTATTGAAATATTCTTCGCCAATCCAGAAATACGGCTTACCTCGGGGATCGATGTGCTCGCTAATCACAGGACGAGCGTTTTTGATTCCCTGTCGCGTAACCCGAACCCCTTTGATCTCTTTAGCGGGAATGTTGATATTGAGAAGTGTCCCTTCAGGCAAACCTTCCGCCAACACTTTCCGTACTGCTACTACAGCAAATTGCGCCGCTTCGCGAAAGTCAAAATGTTCGCGAGCTACCAAACTAAACGCCAGACCTGGTACTCCAAGAATCGTAGCTTCGAGTGCACCGGCGACAGTGCCGGAATACGTTGCGTCGTCACCAAGATTCCCTCCATGGTTAATTCCTGAGGCACAAATCTCAGGCATCTCTTCGGCGGGCAGAATCTTATTGAGGGCCAGCGTAATGCAGTCAGTGGGAGTGCCATCCACGGTCCAATGTCTTTCGTCGATCTGTCGGATACGCAGAGGTCGCGCCAGGGTAAGGCTA
>JALYXE010000425.1 GCA_030947265.1 Acidobacteriota bacterium | reverse complement strand
GCGCCCACGGGATCGAGCGCCTCTACGATCAATTCATACTCTCCCCGCGCTTCGTAGACTGAAAGACGCCCGCGAGCTCTGACGTGCTGCCCATCTGTTGGTCGAAAACGTATGCGACTGTTGGTGGAACGAAAACATTTGGCGCGCAGTTGAGCGCCTTCGTCTTTAATCGTGAAATACCGATGGCCGGATGAATGTGCCTTGAAATTTGAGATCTCGCCTTCCACCCAAACGACAGCAAAGCGCGCTTCAATTGCTTTGCGAACTGACTCGGTCAGCTCGCTGACAGTTAGCGGCCGCCGCTCGATTTCGTCAAAAAGGGATGCGAAAAGTGGTTGAGACATACGAGGGATGAAGGATGAAGTATGAAGGATGAAAAGTAAACCCGTGCTGAGCGAAACGATGCAATTCTAGTTACAAGCCATAATGGCAGTATGAAAAACGCAACATTGCAGGAAGTGACTGGGGATTCCTAATCTCGATTTTGATCTTACGCACGGATTTGCCCGAACTCTGATTTGACCGGCAATAGGTTAATAAATACTGCGATCGCAGCAGTTGCTCGGCTTCGACTAGAGTGCCATCGATGTCGTCCAATCTCTTCGGGAAAAAAGCCCGACCGCCCGTTTCCTCTGACATCTTGTTCAGATTGTCGCGGTTGATCCCATAGTTTTTGTCGTCGCTAATACCGACTGAAAAAACGGCGACGTCATGAGTGCTGGCATACTCAATGGCCGTGCGCATTTTCGTTTTGCTGATAGTATCCTCGCCATCCGTAAGCAGTACTATCACGCGGCGCGAACCGGTGTCAGACTGAAACATTCCATCGATGGTGGCCCAGACCGCGTCCCAGATCGCCGTTGCGCCCGGAAGCAACAGAGCCCTGTTTGGTGGCCCCTGGCTAACAATTATTCCGGAAACATACCCGGGAGGAGGAACAAACCTGACCCGGTCAATTGCGGTCCGTAGTTTTGTCACATCGTTTGTTAGTTCCTGTTCGACCGTTGCTATTCCGGTGAAGGAGACCAGCGCTGCACGGTCAGTATCTTTGCGCAGAATCGACTGCACAAACCTTAGAGCGGCGAGCTTGGTGCGCGGCAAGGATCGTTCCTGGGAGGCGCTCGTATCGATCAGGATGGCAACTGATAACGGCTCATTCGTTTTGCGTTCAAGTTTGAGAATCTCTCGTGGCGCTTTGTTCTCAGTAAGGGTGAGGTCATCTACGCGTAGATTGTCAACCAATCGGCCTTGCTGGTCCTCCGCGCTCAATGAGATCGTGCGTTGGCTGGATTGTTCGCAGTTGTGGTCGAGGGTGCCTCCCGTAAGATCGGGTTTTGTTCCTGGGGGAAAACACGAGGAAAGCAAAAACCAGATCAAGAGAAGTGATGCAACGGATGATGACCCAGTCATTGATTGCTCTTTATAAGTAGGCGCTAAGGCGTAGCCACGTTTACTACAGGACTTAATCGTACCGACGCCCCCTCCCGGTTGGCGCGCACGCGCACCCTTGGGTTACCTGATGGGGTTGAATTGGAAGCGTAGGTAATAGTGTAGGCGGTACGCAGTTGAACGACGACGTCGTCGTAGGCGCGTTGCAGATCTTCGAGACGATGAATGGGATAATAAACGCCGCCGGAGACCTGGGCGAGTTTCTGGCCTTCTTGTTCAGCGCGGGTAGTGAGCGTCAAATATCGAGTACGCAGGGGATCAATGGTAACTTCAGGCCTCGGAACGCTGGCCTCCGGTATTAAACCTGAAGGAACGTACAGCGGATAAATCAGAGCGCCTGACTCGATGATTGCTTCCAGGATCGCAGGAAACGGCACGAAGGATTTGTTGTCGTCGCCGTCCGAAAGAATCACTATGGCCGTCCTTTCGCCGCGAAGTTGCTTTACGGTATCCGCCAAAACGTAGCCGAGCGCATCGTAAAGGGCCGTTGCGCCGCCAGCATCTATTTCATCGAGTTTCTTTGAGAGCATCTTTCGATCGGTGCTGAAATCGGAGATCACCTGAATATCATCGCGAAAACTGATAATGGCGATCCTATCCTGCGGACTCGCCGTCCTCAGGAAGTCGCGAGCCGCTTTGCGAATGAAGTCGATGCGCTCTTCAACGCTGCCGGAGACGTCCAACAAAAGCACAAGATTGAAAGGCTCGTCAGTAGGTACAACTTTCGTTACCTGACGTTCTACGCCATTTTCAAAAACTGAGAAATCGGATTCCTTCATGCCGCCAATCGCCCTCCCATTGCGATCGGTGACGCTCGCATTAAAGCGCATCAACTGGGCCGACAAGGCGCTCACGAATTGACCCGCCGGCGACCGCTTAACCAGCGTCGGCTCTCTCTCCGGAGGCGGCAGCGTTTTCGCGTAATCGCCAAACATCCTTGGCGAGACCTTGCGGATGGCGTCAATTAACTGGCTATCTCCACTGCGAACAATGGCGCGGGCGGCATTAGTCAGTGGCCGTTCGTGGAGATCACTCGGCACCATGTTGGGATCCACGTTTAGCAAAACCACGCCGCGCTGCGTCAGAAAATCGAGTTCGACGCGCTCGTCTTTCTTCTGCTTCTTCTCCCCAAGCTTTCCGGAAATTGTAAATATGCCCCCGGCTTTTTCCTTGATCTTCGGAAGCTCTACGTCGCTGAGAAAGCGCGGCCTGCTTGCTCCCCACATAAAATTGAATTTAAGAGCCTCAAGCGGAACATCGGCGTGAATCGTGCCCGTGTTCGTCTTGATCTCAGCGGACTCAACATTCCCTACAATATCAACAGCCCCAGCCTGGCTTTCGATTTTGACTTTCGAGCGCAAGGGTATGTGCACAGTAAGATCGATGCGGTCCTGATCCCGGCGATCGCGAACTTCGATATCGACTACGTTGGCCTTAGCGACCGCATGAACGTCATTTTGATCCACTAACGCACCGGTTGAACTCGCCTCAATTGTGACTTTTTTTTGCTGCTCGTCGGATGCAATCACGCTCACCCGGCCATTGCGGCTCTTGACTGAAAGCGAAACCCTGTCGCCTGTGTCTATTTCCTGGCGGTAGATTTGCGCAGAAACAGTTTCGAATGCCGCAAGAAGCAGTAGCAGGCTGGTAATGAAGACGAAATTTCTGGTCATGGAATTACGGCGGCTTAGGAACGCCGCGGGCGAGTGCAGGTAAAACATAGCGTCTGATCTTGCACGAGCTAAATGCTGCCGGTCAAGCGTGCGGGCTTTTGAAGTGGCTCAGCTTCATGGGCAGTTGATTCAGACCGCCCATCCCGCGTTCCCGAGCAAGCTAATGGTTTGCGCTTACAACCAACCAGACTCCAATCCGTGCTGTCGTGAAGCGGCGGAGATGGTTATTCCCCCCTCGAGATTCTCCCCCCATTAGTTGCCACTAGTTGCTAATCGAGTTTGATTGCGTATCATACGGTGCACCATTTAAAAGAAAGCCAGCCAATATTCTGCCAATCAGTGCGGACCAGGGCGAGGGGAAACACGAGTGATACAAACTCAGCTGGTACAAGCAGGCGAAGAGAAATTCATCATCCACAACCTTGTTAAGCGCGAGCCCAGGGCGGGACTCGCCGAAGACGTGCGTCGTGGTCTATCCACAAGGCCGAAGCGCTTTCTACCAAAATATTTCTATGACCAGCTGGGCTCTCAACTTTTCGAGGCTATCTGTCTGCTGCCCGAGTATTACCTCACGCGTGCTGAAAACGAGATTCTGGAGCGGTATTCGGATGAGATCGTTGCTTCGGTCGAAGGCGACACCACCTTAATCGAGATGGGTAGTGGTAGCGCCTCAAAAACCCGGCTGATTATCGAAGCGCTGTTGAGAAAACAGAATAACCTTCTTTTTATTCCGGTTGATATATCGGCATCTGCGCTCGACAGCAGTTCGCGAATCCTCCTGCAGTCCTACCCGCAATTAAAGGTTGAAGCTTACGCCGCGGATTATTTTGCAGGACTTACGGAATTAGGTAAGAAGCCGAGACTTCGCACGCTCGCCCTCTTCCTGGGTTCAAATATAAGCAATTTTGATCCCGAGGAGGCGTTAAGATTCCTGCGCGCGCTGCGACGGGTGCTGAGAGAAGGAGACGCTTTGCTGCTCGGCGCAGATTTGAAGAAGGACAGGAGCGTTCTCGAAGCAGCTTACAACGATGCACTTGGCGTCACCGCGGCCTTTAACTTAAACGTTCTGGCACGCATTAACCGCGAGCTTGGCGGCGACTTTGATCTAAAGTCCTTTCAACACCACGCGTTTTATAACGAAGCAGTTGGCCGCGTCGAGATCTACATCGAGAGTCTGCGAGTTCAAACGGTTACAATTAACCAACTTGGTGTGGAAGTTCAATTCGGCGAGGGTGAACAGATTCATACTGAAAACTCTTACAAGTATGACCTGTCTGACATTACGCATTTAGCTTCTGAAACTGGATTTACTCGCGCGCACACATGGGTGGACCACGAGAGGCAGTTCAGTAGCAATCTCTTGTTGGCAGTTTAGAAACACTTGCGCAGCTGCCGAGGTGAAGCGGGCCAGCCCTCTTTCTGACTCCGGAGACTGTGAAGAAGCGGGGGCAAGCCCACCTTCCTGACCTGAGAGATTCTTAGAGTTGAGTGTGGTCTCCAAGATCGAAGGCCTCAAGATTGGATCACCTTGTAGTTTGTGCAGCTCGAGGTTGGAAGGTGGGCTTGCCCCCGCTCCTGTGCAGCAGTCTTGAACCTAACCAAAAATGTCGGAAGCCGCTAACAGTCCATTAGTAGAATTTCGAGATGTAAGTTTCTCCCATGCATCCGCATCCTCTCCGGTAATTTCCCATCTCAGTTTTTCAGTTCGGCAGGGCGAAACACTTGTGCTTCTCGGCGAGTCAGGCTGCGGCAAGACAACAACGCTCAAACTCATTAACCGCCTCTTATTGCCCAGCTCGGGTGAGGTACTGGTTGAAGGGAAGACAACGACTGAATGGGACGTGATTCGCCTGAGACGTCGCACCGGTTATGTGATCCAGGAAGGAGGTCTCTTCCCGCACTTCACCGTGGAAAGAAATGTTGGTCTGGTTCCGGCGCTTGAACATTGGGACAAAACTAAGATCAAACGTCGGGTAGACGAGTTGCTTTCCATCGTTGGCCTTGAGCCGAATGATTTTGCTCAGCGCTATCCGGGAGAACTGTCAGGGGGCCAACGGCAACGCATCGGTGTGGCGC
>JALYXE010000418.1 GCA_030947265.1 Acidobacteriota bacterium | reverse complement strand
GTACTGACCCCATGGGCCCGCTGGTTGCACTAAGGGCAGCACCCAAAGCTGACCCATCATCCGTCAGCGAGTGCGCTGGACAGCCCTTCTAGCGCGTGTTAACTTAATAGACACTTAATCTTAGCGGTTGCCGTCGTTAGGCGGATTCTGCTGTTCAGGAGGATCATCTTAGTAGTGCCCTTAGCCAAAGAAACGAAAGTACAGATTCTTAACGACTTCCGCAGCCATGATGCGGACACAGGTTCACCTCAGGTTCAGGTGGCTTTACTTAGCAAGAGAATCAACGAGCTTACAGACCACTTCAAGATCCATAAGAAAGACAACCACTCGCGGCGCGGCCTGCTAAAGATGGTCTCGCAACGCAGGAGTTTGCTGGATTATTTGAAGCGCACAGATATTGAACGTTACCACGAGGTAGTGAATCGTCTGGGGCTTCGTCGTTAAGATAACCTATTGACCGTAGTGTAAACGAGAGACTTCGAATCTCAGATTCTGGAAAGCCCACGTCTATCGAAGAGCTTGCCCAAGGTGCCGAACGTGACGGCGATACTCCCAAGCAGGCAGACGTGTTTGGCCTTAGCATAACGCATCAGAGGCGGCATGAGACTCACGGTATAGAGGCTCTTGCCGCCCTTATTATTATCAAGACCCAAGGTTTTCCCCCGCGCTTCACGTGGCGCGTTCCAGGAGAATGACATCTTGCGAAGAAAACCTATTTCAACCATGGCGCGCGCATGAGACGCTCGCCGCCTGATTAATTCAGGCAATTGTCCGAAGGAGACAAAACAAGATGACAGTTAAGAAATACCTCAAAGAGTCGATAAAGTTAGGCGACAAGGATTTGACGGTCGAAACCGGCCGAGTCGCAAAGCAAGCGGATGGTTCAGTGATTATCCAATATGGTGACACGATGCTGCTTGTAGCCGCGGTTGGCGCTCCGCACGTCAGGGAGGGAATTGACTTTTTCCCGCTGACAGTTGAATACCGCGAAGCAAATTATGCGGCCGGGCGCATCCCGGGAAACTATTTCCGGCGCGAAGGCCGGCCTACCGAAAAAGAAACCATTACCAGCCGTTTGATCGATCGGCCTTGTAGACCATTATTCGCAGAAGGTTACCGCAACGAGACCCAGGTCATCGCTAGCGTAATTTCCGCAGATCCCGACAACAATCCCGACGTGATCGCAATTACCGGCGCTTCGTGTGCGCTATATCTTTCAGACATTCCCTTTATGAATCCTATTGCCGGTGTGCGGATTGGATTGATTGAAGGGCGTTACATTGTTAACCCTACTTACGATGAAGTCCGTGAGTCGCGGTTGAACTTGATAGTCGCCGGCACGGAAGAGGCGATCGTGATGGTGGAGGCGGGAGCGACGGAAGTGTCGGAAGAGATCATGCTCGAAGCGCTTATGCTCGCGCACAAGGAGATCAATCGTCTTTGTCGCTGGCAGAAGGAGTTGTATAAGGCGTTAGACATACGAAAGCGCGAAGTAGTTGCCGCTCCACTTAATGAGGAGATGCTTGGAGAGATTCAGAGGAACCACAGCGATCGTCTGCGTACCGCTCTGGATACCACGAACCAGGAAAAGCGGAATAGCTATGCCGCAGTCGATGCGCTGAAGAAAGAGGTTGTCGAGTCGTACCCTGAGGATCAGCTTGAGCAGAGGCAGATGGCTAAAAAGGTTTTCGACCATTTGAAGGAAACTATCTTCCGCGACGACATTCTCAATAATCGTCGCAGGCCCGATGGCCGGCGCTTTTCCGAGATACGGCCGATAAACTGCGAAGTTGGCTGGCTGCCGCGCGTCCACGGCTCCGCGCTTTTCACTCGCGGTGAAACTCAGGCAATCGTGACCACCACCCTGGGCACTAAAGAAGATGAACAGTTCATGGACGATCTCGAAAAAGGCGAGGTCAAGCGTCGCTTCCTGCTTCACTACAACTTTCCGCACTACTCGGTTGGTGAAGTGGGCCGCTTTGGCTCGTCAAGCCGTCGCGAGATTGGACATGGTGCGCTTGCGCGCCGGGCGATCGAAGCAGTCCTGCCCGATGAGTCGGTGTTTCCTTATACACTTCGCATCGTTTCTGACATCACCGAATCCAACGGTTCGTCATCGATGGCCAGCGTTTGCGGTGGGATACTTTCATTGATGGATGCTGGTGTGCCCTTGAAAGCGCCGGTCGCCGGCGTCGCGATGGGGCTGGTCATGGAAGGTAACAAGTATGCCATTCTGACAGACATCGCGGGAGCTGAAGATCACTATGGTGACATGGACTTCAAAGTCACTGGAACAAAGGATGGTATCACCGCGCTTCAGATGGACATCAAGATCGGCGGGATTAATGCTCAGATCATGGCCGAAGCGCTCGAGCAGGCAAAGAAGGGGCGATTATACATTCTGAGCGTAATGGAGCAGGCCATCGCCGCGCCACGCGAGGATATCTCGGCGCATGCACCACGAATTATTCAGATCAAGATCAATCCGGACAAAATTCGCGACGTAATTGGGCCAGGCGGAAAGATGATTCGGGCGTTGGTGGAAGAGACGGGCGCCAAAATTGACGTCTCTGACGATGGCACGATCTCAATAGCCACCGCTAGCGGTGAGGCCGCGGAAGCTGCAGTAAACCGAATTCGTGGCATAACGGCGGAGGCGGAAGTGGGCCAAACGTACATGGGCACGGTTTCCCGTATCGTTGACTTTGGCGCGTTTGTTGAAATCTTTCCTGGAACGGATGGACTACTTCACATCTCGGAAATCGCCGACCGCCGGGTTAAGGATGTCAGAGATGAGTTGAAGGAAGGACAGCAGATTCTGGTGAAATGCATAGGCAAGGAAGGCAACAAGATCAAGCTTTCGCGGAAGGCAGTCTTGCGTGATGAAGGCCGCAAGGCCGAGGCAGCAAGTGCGAGCGAAGCGGAGTAGCCGCTGACTTTTCGGTTTGGTCCCTTAATGGTAAGGAGGTTTGCCGTTTGCGCAAACCTCCTTTTTTATTCAGGTTAGGTCCTCTTATCCTTTTCTGGAAATTGGAATCCCTTCTTGATTAGGTTTCTTTTCCTATCAACTAGCGACACCCGCGGCGATGCTCCAGCCGAACACGATATTTAAGGACGCGTTGCGGTTGAATCAGTTTAAACAACATGACCTTATTCCGGGCTTTCAATCCCTTTTCCGGGCTTTCAATAAAGGGTAAGATACGAGGAGGAATTTCAAACCGATGATGAGTCGAGCTTTTCGCCCCATTGCTGCGATGCTTAGCATCTTGCTCTTGTGCGGCGCGCCTACACATGCTGCGCCGGTGGGAATAAGCGAGGTGATACAGGTGCTGGGCAACTATCAAAATCCTCCCGAACTTCGGCTCCGCAGTGTTTCCCAACACACAAGTTCTCTGGTGGACGAACGAGATGGAGCGCCGGTGACTTCGGCTTCGCAAAAGTCCCCCGCGAACGGTGTGGACCAGATTCCGGATACCACCGCAGCAGATTCTGCTGCAAGCAACTCAGCCGACACTCTTCTGTCGGGTGTGGCTGTCACTGACGACCCCCAGGTAGGTGTTGACGTCGTTGATACGGGAGACGTTGAAGGCACGATATGTGACTGTGGCGAGATCACAGTTCCGGGTGGAGGATTTCCAAAGTGGCCCTTGCTCTTCCTGGCCGCAATACCATTCTTCTTCATACATAGTTGCCACGACTGCCAGACCCCACCTCCAATAACGACCCCAACTCCGATAACGACACCAACACCAACTCCTCCCCCCCCATCAGAAGTTCCCGAGCCGGCGTCGCTTTTCTTGTTTGGTTCAGGCCTTGCGGCCTTCGGAGCCAGCTTGCGTAAACGACGTGCCAGAGGGAGACTGGCAGCGCAGGTGCAGACGACGGAGGAGGACTAATCAAAATGTCGAGAGCAATTCTTAGCAGACACCAGACATACGGCAAGTTCGCCTTTGCAGCGCTCCTGGCAATTACGTTTTGCGTGATTCATCCAGCTTCTACCGCATATGCCAAGAAGCGGAAACCTGCGAAGTATGGAACTATAAAAATTCTGAGTACGCCGGGTGGCTTGCCAATCGAAGTTGATGGTCGCCCGGAGGGCCAAACAAGTACTGATTACCGTGCCTTTGATCGCGATCCCGGTCTGCATTCGATCGTAATCACTTTGCCCAACGGTCAAAAATGGAGTCGCGAAATCGATCTCCAGGCTGGTCGCATTAAGTGCGTTGCGCTTAACTATCGCCCGTCGGCTCCGCCGGCCAAATCCCCTTGTCCATATCCTGTGAACATCTCCGCTCCTACACAGGTCAATGAAGGAGAAGTAATAACCTACACGGCGGATGTCGCCTATAGCGGCGCTTCGCCACTGAACTATACATGGACCGTAAGTCCAGGAAGCGCCAAAATACTTAGTGGCGCGGGAACTCCAACGATCACCGTAGATTCGACCGGGCTCGCCGGCCAACGCATCACGGCGACTTTAGTGGTCGACGACGGATCTGGCGATCCCATTTGCCGCCAAACCACGCAGGCTTCGACATTGGTTCCGGCTGCGCCGCCTCGCGAAAATCCTTCGCGGCAGTTTGACGTATGCTGCAGTTGTTCCTTCGACGATCAGAAAGCACGGCTCGACAATCTTGCTGTGGAGTTGCAGAACGATCCGTCAACCACTACCTACATCATCGGATACGGTGGTCGAACCAGCCGCCTCGGCCAGGCAGACTTGTTGGGCACACGTGCCCGTGATTACCTGGTGGCGCAGAGGGGAATCGATCAGTCCCGCATCGTTGTTCTCAACGGTGGTTTCCGCGAAGAAGACTGTGTTGAGTTATGGATCGTGCCGCGTGGGGGTACACCTCCGGTGCCCACGCCCACGATTCAGCCAGGTGATGTCAGACCTGCCACCCGCGCACCCAGGCGCCGCCCGGGTCGTAGACGAGGTCGGGATGAATAGTCTGGACAAATAACCGAGTAGCTTGACCTTCAGGGAGACAAGACATGTCTTGTCTCCCTTTAGTTTTGGGCCGGCCACCAGCTATTAGCTTTCGCTTTCGCCCCATTGCATTGACGCTGGACGGACCTTGTGATAACTATCTTTCGCATCCCCCGTACAGATCTATTTCTCCCTACGACAGGAGGAGTCGCATCATGGCAGATAATGATAATGGTGGTGGTAGCGGCAGCACGGGCGTTGTTGCCGTCCTGGTGATCTTCGTGATCGTCGTTGCAATTGCACTCTTCGCATTCAGAGGACGTTTGTTTGGTGGCGGCGGTACCCAAAAGATAAACGTAAACGTTCAGACGCCGAGTAGGTAAAAAGCACTTCGGGAGGCCTTACAGTTTTGGATTAATCGAGGAGCGCTATGTGCTCCTCTTTTCTTTGGTAAATGGTAAATGTAAATCGTAAATAGTCGACGGTAAACGTTCGAAAGAGTCCATTTCACGCTTTCGCTGTTTACCATTTACTATTCACGATTTACGATTCACGTATGACGGCTCCCAACATAGAAACAATAGTTTCCCTCGCCAAGCGAAGGGGCTTCGTCTTCCCCTCCTCGGAGATCTACGGTGGACTGGGCAGCGCCTGGGACTACGGCCCACTCGGCGCGGAGCTCTGCAATAACGTTAAACAAGCCTGGTGGCGCTGGATCGTCTACGAGCGCGATGACATTGAAGGACTCGATTCTTCGATTATCTTGAATCGATTAGTTTGGAAGTACTCAGGACATGAAGACACGTTTAGTGATCCATTGGTCGATTGTCGGGAATGTAAGAATCGATTACGTGCCGATAAAATAAACGATGGAAAATGTCCAAATTGCGGATCGAAACAGCTAACAGAGCCGCGACCATTCAACCTCATGTTTCGCACGCACGTTGGAGCGACGGCTGAGGATGATCCCACAGCACTGGTCTACCTGCGACCCGAAACTGCGCAGGGAATCTTCATCAACTTTCTAAAGGTGTTGACGACCAGCCGGCGCAAGCTTCCGTTTGGTGTGGCGCAGATCGGTAAATCATTTCGCAATGAGGTAACGCCAGGCAATTTCATTTTTCGCACGCGCGAGTTTGAGCAGATGGAGATGGAATACTTCGTTCGTCCCGGGGAAGATGAACGTGTGCATCAGGAATGGATTGATAACTGTTTCAACTGGTTCACTCGTCTGGGAATCTCCGGGGACAACCTACGTCTTTACGAACAACCCAACGAAGAGTTGGCCCACTACGCAAAGCGGACGGTGGATGTTCAGTACCGCTTTTTCCCGGAGCGCGAAGAAGACGAACGACAATGGGATGAATTGATGGGCATTGCTAATCGAACCGATTTCGATCTGCGCACACATTCTAAAAAGCCGGAGGACGCCGAAGGTAAACGTCTCAATCCGGATTCTACCGAAGACCTTTCTTATTTCGATGAGGCTACCAAAGAGCGGTTTTACCCTTATGTAATCGAGCCGGCCGCCGGAGTGAATCGTACGGTGCTCGCTGTTTTGATGGATGCTTACACGGAGAGGACAAACGAGAAGGGCGAAAAGCGCGTAATTTTAAAACTGCATCCTGCACTTGCGCCAATCAAAGTCGCCGTTTTGCCATTGGCAAAGAACAAGCCGGAAATCGTCAGCCTGGCGAAATCGATCAAACACTCGCTTCAGCCGACCTTGCGCGCCGTCTATGACGATACTGGTGGCATTGGAAAGCTCTACGCCCGCCAGGACGAGATTGGCACGCCCTTCTGTGTGACGGTAGACCATCAATCTCTTGAAGACGAGGCGGTGACTGTGCGCGATCGAGATACATGGGAACAGGAACGCATTAAGGTTGCGGATTTGCAGGAATATTTGGTGAAGAGATTGAAC
>JALYXE010000412.1 GCA_030947265.1 Acidobacteriota bacterium | reverse complement strand
AGCGTAAGCAGAGCTGCTATGACGGTCAGGCTCACTTCCCATTGAAAAATCGAAAAGAATCCAAGGGTCACGAGCACATCGTGAAATACGGCGATCACAGCTGCCGCGCCGTAAGTCCATTCAAACCGGAAGGCAATATACATAAGGATGCCAACCAACGCCGCCAGCGTTACGGCAATCGCCTTGTTGCGAAGTTGGGCTCCCGCTACGGCGCCTACTGCGTCCGTGCCTACTATCTCGTAAGCATCCCCTTCCGCGCCGAACTGATTTAGACCGGCCTTAACCCTGGCCCGGCCCATATCTACTTGCGCCTGCGATTCGGCCCCGCCCGAACCTTCCAAAGGCAGTTTTATCAGTGCGATGTCAGGCTTATCAGTGACGGGTTGAATGATTGCGTCCCTGGCACCCGATTTAACGAGTGCATCCCGAATTTCCTCCGCAGAAGGACGCTGTTTGAATTTAGCCGTAACGACTGTTCCACCTTTGAAGTCGACCCCAAGGTTAAATGCTTCGCTGCCGTTTGGATGTTTCCATTGACGAAAAACGGCGGAGCTTAGGCCGGCCAGCATTAGCAGAACGGAAACAGCGATGAACTTGCGCCGATTAGCCAGCCAATCAACTCTAACGTCTTTGAAAACTTGAATCATATTTACCAGTCGGCGCGTCGAGACTTAGGTCGACCTGAGATCAGACAACCGGCGCGGTCTGCGCGCTCTATATACTTAACGATTCCATCTTTCGTTTGCGACTCAGCTCCCACATGAAAATTGTGCGTGACACAAAGACCGCCGAAAAAAGATTTATTAACAACCCTATAACCAGCGTGACAGCGAAACCTCGCAAAGGACCGGTGCCGAAGACAAACAGAAACAATGACGAGATAATGGTAGTTACGTGGGTATCTATGATAGTGACAAAAGCTCGCGCGAACCCCTGATCAATTGCCGAAGGAACAGTTTTTCCAGTGCGTAATTCTTCACGAATGCGTTCGAAGATCAAAACGTTCGAATCTACCGCCATGCCAATTGTAAGAATAATGCCCGCGATTCCAGGCAGTGTCAGGGTCGCCTGAAAAATTATCAAGCCAGCAAGCATCAGAATCATGTTTAAGATCAACGCGACCACAGCATTCACGCCAGAGCCGCGATAGTAAAAAAGCATGAAGGCCACGACGAGCAATAAGCCAAATAGAGAAGCCTTTACGCCCGAGCGAATCGAATCGGCGCCCAGACTCGGGCCGACAGTACGCTCTTCCTGGTACTCGATTGGCGCAGGCAAAGCGCCCGACCTCAAAGTGAGTGCCAAATCGTCGGCTGATTGTTTTGTAAACCGCCCAGAGATTTCGCCCTGGTCGTGAATCTGAGACTTGATGAACGCAATCGATTTGACCTCATCGTTCAGAACCACACCCATGTATTCATTTATGTTGGCACCCGTCCAGGCACCGAATTTCTCTGCGCCGGTAGGCTTAAGAGCAAATGCGATCTGATAGTCGTCCGCTCCAGACCGCGACTGCGTTGCTGAAGCGTTGCGAAGCTCGCTGCCATCAACGACTGCAGGGGACTCGACGACCACCCATTTTTTCCCCTTCTGCGCCGGGTCCGGAGTCGCCTGACTTGCAGTAGTGGGCTCATTTCGTTCCGGATAAGGAAGTATGCGACGGTTTCTTGGAACTGTGGCGCCAAGCGAGGCCTTTGCCTCTTCCTCAGTGTTGTAAGTTTGGGCGGGGGCAGGGCTGGGAGGCCCAAGGACGTGGACCAACTCGAGCTTGGATTCGGCCTTCAGCAATTGCTTTACGCGTTCCGGGTCCTGAATGCCGGGCATCTGGACCAAAATCTGATGAGAACTCTGCGAGCCGTGCCGCTGCACCAGCGGCTCAGCAACTCCCACTGCATCCAAACGACTCTCAATAATTCGTTGAGCCTGATCTGTGGCCTGTTCAGCAATCCTACTTTGCGCCGCAGCCGGCAACGTCCAGGTAATCATATTGCCACTGGTTGAGGCTGACCAATCCGAAAGTTCCCCCTTCTTCGTTACTGCTGCTTGTATATCTGAGAGCCTCGAGGCCTCTGAAGCTTCCAGCGTGATGCGATAACTACCCCCGGCCGTTTCCGCTTTCACTTCCTTAACCGGTAATCCAGCATCTTTTGCCGCCGTTTGAATGGCGGTGGCATTGGTCTGTGTCAGAGTCTTGAGCACCTCATCGGTCTTTACACGCATTACGAGATGTGTGCCACCTTTTAGATCAAGCCCCAGGTGAATGTTTGTCGCCAGAGTTGCTTTGATTCCGGACCAAGTGAAATCGTGGAGAGCAGGGCGCCGGCGCGGACCGATAACTATGTAAAGACCGACTAGTGTAATAACAACAATCAGGATTGCACGCTGAAGCAGATTCTTCTTTTTCATCGCAAACAAATCTTCGCTCGGCAGAAACTACGCCGGCTATTTCTTCTCTTCCCCCTCAATACCGGCGACGGCAGACCGCGCGATTTCAAGTATTGATTTATCGGCACTTCGAATAAAAAAACTCGTGTCCCGGACGGTAGTGATGGTTCCGATTATTCCTCCTGTTGTGACCACGCGGTCACCGGCCTTCAACTGCGAGATTGTCTCTTGCAATTCTCGCTGCCGTTTTTGTTGCGGACGAATGAGTAGCATGTAGAAGACGCCTATGATCAGGAGCATCGGAACCAGGCCCCCGAGGGCTCCCAGCCCGCCTTGAAATATGATCAGGATCGTTTGCATTTGAGTAATTTGAAATTAGCAGGCCGTGCCTTCAAAGGCGCTGCGCTCGTTCAGTCGCCTCTCGAAAGTAGCCGGCACCTAAGGACCGCTGAGCGCGTTATCCTGGACGTTTACGTTGAGCTTCTCGGTGAAGTCTCGTCGAAATTTCATGAAATCGCCAGACCGGATAGATTGCCTGACGAGTCGCATGGTGTCAAGGAAGAAGGCCAGATTGTGATGCGTTAAAAGGACGCTGGCAAGCATCTCACCTGACATGTAAAGGTGGCGAAGATAGGCCCGGGAGTGTCGCTGGCAAACCGAGCATGCGCACGAGTCGTCTAACGGTCTTGTATCCAAAGCCCACTGCGCATTTTTGACGTTTACTTTGCCGCGCGATGTAAATGCCTGACCAGTTCTACCATTCCGTGTAGGCAACACGCAGTCAAACATATCCACGCCTTGCGAGACCGCTTCAACAAGATCCTCAGGTGTGCCGACCCCCATCAAATAGCGCGGCTGATTCGGAGGCATCTCCGGAGCGATTTCGTTAACTACCTTCCACATAATTGACTTCTCTTCCCCGACGCTCAACCCGCCGATAGCGTAACCGTCGAAGTCTATCTCTCTTGTTCGGCATAGGCTTTCGCGTCGCAAATCCAGGTGCGTTCCTCCTTGCACGATTCCAAACAACGCCTGTGAACCACTAATGTTGTCGGTAGCGTGAGTTCGCCCTGTGTCCAAAGCCTGAGATTGCAGACTGTCAAACTTCGTGCGCGAGCGCTTTGCCCACCGACTGGTAAGCTCCATACTTCGACGTGAATCCTGAGATGGTGCATCGCCCGCGGCGCACTCATCAAACGCCATTGCTATGTCCGAACCAAGCGCCGCCTGAATCTCCATGGAAATCTCGGGTGACAAAAAACGAAGACCGCCGTCGACGTGCGAACGAAATTCCGTCCCCTCCTCGGTGATCTTTCGCAACGCACCCAAACTCCAAACCTGAAAGCCTCCCGAATCCGTAAGCAGCGCCCGCTTCCATCCGGTGAACCGATGCAGTCCGCCGCAAGTCTGTATGACATCAACGCCAGGGCGTAGCCAGAGGTGATACGTATTCCCCAGAATGATGCGCGCGTCCAGGTCTTCCTCAAGGGCTTCAAAACGAATTCCCTTAACCGTTCCGGATGTGCCGACGGGCATGAAGACCGGCGTCTCGATACTTCCTCGTCGGGTAGTGACGATTCCGGCCCGGGCTTCGCCGTCGCGGGCAATTACGCGGAAAGTAATTGGAGGCTTGGTTGTCATTTGGAAAACGCGCTCGATTACCTTATTTACCTTTTCCGTCGTTGCTTATGCTTCTCGATGATTCGTAGAGGGGTTGCGAAGAAATTGAATTCTTCGCGCAGGCGATTCTTCAAATAGCGCTCGTAAGAAAAATGCAAGCCCGCCTTTCCGCCCGAGGTGAACAGCACAAACGTCGGCGGCCGCACCCCGACTTGCGTCATGTATTGCACGTGAAGCCTGGAGACGCCGCCTTTAACCGGAGCGGGCGCGCTGCCTCCGCGTGGCTGCGAAACCGCGCTTTCAAAAAACGCGTTAAGCTGGGACGTCGTTATGCGGCGATTTCGTGCCTCGTTTGCGCTCACAGCTAACGGCAAAACTTTTTCCACCCGCTGACCATTGAGAGCCGAAATAGTAATCACTGGCGCCCAATCAAGAAACTTCATCCGGGAACGTATGGTTCTTTCGAACTCACTAACCGTGCCTGTTTTTTTGTCTTCGAGGGCGTCCCACTTGTTTACGGCGATGATGATTGAACACCCAGCGTCGTGCGCATACCCGGCGATGTGCGCGTCAAGCGCGGTGACCCCCTCTTCAGCATCAACGAGAACGACGGCAACGTCCGCGCGCGCCAGGCTCTTCATGGCCATCACGACCGAAAGCTTTTCGGCCATCTCGCCGGTCTTGCCTTTCCGGCGAATTCCAGCAGTGTCAACGAGGCGAAACGTCTGTTCTGGAGTCTTGAGCAGAGTGTCGATAGCATCTCGGGTCGTCCCGGCTACCGGGGAGACGATCACTCGCTCTTCGCCAATCAACCTATTTAGCAGAGATGACTTTCCCACATTCGGTCGCCCTACAATGGCCAAACGGATCTCAGGCTCCGGAGATTGCGTCAATCCCCCTGCGTCTGCTGCATTCGGTATTTCTTTGAGGTCCCTCACCAGGGCCTCGAGCATCTCGCCTAATCCGATTCCCTGCTCTGCCGAAACGGGAAACACTTCTTCAAAGCCGAAGCGGTAAAATTCCGCAGCTTCGGCCTCCACTCGCGCCGCTTCTGATTTGTTCGCCGCCACCAACACTCGCTTCCCCGTGGCGCGCAAGAGTTTAGCCAGCTCTTGATCGAGCGGCGTGAGGCCCTGACGTGCGTCGACTACCCAGATCAATGCCTGTGCGTCATCGATTGCGAAGCCGGCCTGCCTGAAAATATTTGCAGGAATGACCGCATCGTCATCTGGAACGATGCCTCCGGTATCAACGATCGCAAAGCGCTCGCCCGCCCACTCGACTTCACCGTAGATCCGATCGCGTGTAATTCCCGGTT
>JALYXE010000402.1 GCA_030947265.1 Acidobacteriota bacterium | reverse complement strand
GCTCTCAATACCCCGTTCGATGAGGGGAATCCGGCGTTTTCACGCGACGGGCACCTCCTGTTCTTTCAAACTAAGCGTCCCGGAGGGCTTGGCGGGATAGACATCTGGGTCTCAAGGCGCAACCACACGCATGATGATTTCAACTGGGAGCCACCTGTGAACCTCGGTCCAGGAGTTAACTCCTCCGCCGATGATAACGGCCCCACCTACTTCGAGAACGACGAGGACGGCGCCCCTCAACTCTACTTCGGGAGCAGCCGCCCAGGTGGACTCGGCGCTGCCGATATCTATTTGAGTGAGCAAATGGCGGACGGTTCATTCGGGCCGGCCACCCTGGTGACGGAACTGAGCAGCCCAATGAATGAGAACCGCCCTTCGATCAGGCGTGACGGATTAGAAATATTTTTTCAATCGAACCGCACCGGTTCGATTGGCACGGCCAGCGATCTATGGGTTGCAACACGGGAGAGCACGCTTGATGTCTGGTCAACTCCGGTGAACCTGGGTCCCACAATCAACACAACGTTCATTGAGCAAAATGCGTATCTCTCATCTGACGCCACTGCGCTTTTCTTCGCCTCGGACCGTCCAGGCGGGTTGGGTGGATTGGACCTTTACATGACCACGCGCACGAAGGTCCGCGGAAAATCAGACCATGACCGCGACCGCAACCTCGACAAGGATGATGACGATGACAATTGACGCGTGACGTGGGGATCCGCGCGGGATAAATGGAAGTCAGCAAGGAAACAGAGCATCTAGTTCAGTAGCTTTCTGATTTTTCTGTGTAATTAATGTGGTCTGTGTCTGCCTGGCGAAAAGATGCGCTTCACGGCCAGTGCGGTCTCCACTGCCTCGCCAAGCAGCTTATACGTCTTCCAGTTTCCGGCAATGACAGGTTTTCTCATAAACAGTTAAGTAGTTCAGAGTACAACCTTCAGGTTGCGATGACGTGACAGAACGCAAGCTGAAGCCTGATGTACTCTAAACTGCATGACTCTCCTCTTTTTTGTCGTTCAAGGCGGCGACACCCGGCAATTCCTTCCCAGCGAGGAATTCGAGCGTGGCGCCGCCTCCGGTGGAGATGTGGGTTATGCGATCGGCGACTCCGGCCTGGGTCACAGCTGATACAGAATCGCCTCCACCAACAATAACCGTCGCACCGCGATCCGCAGCATCTGCCACGGCGCGCGCGATGCCGATAGTTCCTTCGTTAAAGGGTGGTTCTTCAAAAACTCCCATCGGTCCATTCCAGATTATGGTCCGCGCGTCGCTCAGCGCATTCCTAAAATGCGTGACTGTTTCTACTCCAATGTCCATGCCCGCATGGCCTGCGTTTGTAAACTCGATCGGGATCGTCTTGGCAATGATCTTCTCGCCTTTGATCGGCTCGTAGCTGTCTACCACCTGATGGTCAGTCGGCAATAGCAATTCGACACCCTCAGCCTCAGCGCGCTTTTTAATCTTTAGCGCCGTCTGTAGCATGTCGTTTTCAACCAGCGACTTGCCAACGGTGAAGCCTTCGGCCTTGAAAAACGTGTAGGCCATTGCACCTCCGATCAGGATCTTGTCGACCTTGCGATCGATAAGGGCGTTGATGACTGGAATCTTATCCGAAACCTTCGCCCCTCCAAGTATGGCAACAAACGGATGTTCGGGATTACTAATAACGCGACCCAGGTAATCCAGTTCCTTCTGCATTAACAACCCTGCCGCAGCTTTCAAAACAAATTTCGTTATTCCCGCGGTAGAGGCGTGGGCCCGATGCGCTGCGCCGAAGGCATCGTTTACGTAGAGATCGCAAAGGCTGGCTAACTGCTGCGCAAACCCCTCCTCGTTCTTTTCCTCTTCTTTGTGGAACCGCAGATTTTCCAATAACAGGACATCGCCGTCCTTCATAGAAGCAACTTTCGATTCCGCCTCATCACCGACACACTCTTTTGCAAACGCGACCTGCTTGCCAAGCAAACTGGAAAGATGCTCAGCGACGGGACTGAGGCTGTACTTCCCCACGCGCTCGCCCTTCGGCCGCCCCAGATGCGAGGCGAGAATCACGCGCGCCCCCTGGTCAATGGCGTATTGAATCGTTGGCAGCGCTGCTTGAATGCGCGTGTCGTCCTCAACCTTGCCATCCTTGATGGGCACATTGAAGTCCACGCGAATAAAAACGCGCTTGCCCTTTAGGTCGAGCTCTTTGATGGAAAGCTTCATGGAAGTGACAGGTGACAGGTGACAAGTGACAAGTGACAAGTGAAGGCTTTAGTCCTGTCACTTGTCACCCGTCACTTGTCACCGATTTCAGAGTCCCTTGCCGGCTATGTACTTGACGAGGTCGCGAACGCGGCAGGAGTAGCCCCACTCGTTATCGTACCAGGAGAGAACCTTTACCATTCGGCCGTTGACCACCTTGGTGTACTCGGCATCGACGATTGAGGAGTTCGAATTTCTTTTGAAGTCAACTGAGACGAGCGGCTCCTCGGAGAACGTAAGAATTCCGCGCAGCTCTTCATTCGCTGCGTTCTTCAAGGCCCGATTCACTTCCTCGGTGTTTGTGTCCTTCTCGACGTCCATCACGACGTCAACCAGCGAAACGTTTGGCGTTGGCACTCGCACAGAGATGCCGTCAAACTTTCCCTTCAGCTCGGGTAGGACCAGCGCCACAGCCTTTGCCGCGCCGGTAGAAGTCGGAATCATCGAGAGAGCCGCAGCGCGTGCCCGCCGCAAGTCTTTGTGAGGCAAATCAAGCAATTGCTGATCATTTGTATAGGAGTGAATGGTCGTCATTTGCGCTGAGCGGATTCCAAACTTCTCGTGAATCACTTTCGCGACCGGGGCCAGGCAGTTTGTCGTGCACGAAGCATTGGAAATTACATGGTGCTGCGCAGGAACATATTTATCCTCGTTAACTCCAAGGACAATTGTGATGTCTTCGTTCTTGGCGGGAGCCGAAATAATAACCTTCTTAACGGTACCGCGCAGGTGCTTTTTTGCGTCTTCTGCTTTTGTGAATCGACCTGTCGACTCAATGACGATCTCGGCGCCCACTGACTCCCAGTCGATGGCCGCCGGGTCCTTTTCGGAGAAAACACGAAATTCGTCATTCTCAACCTTAATCCCATTTTCGGTTGAAGTAATCCCATGATCGAGATTCCCGAGCACCGAATCATACTTCAAGAGGTACGCGAGCGTTTTTGTATCGGTAAGATCATTTACCGCGACGAATTCAATGTCTGGATCACCCAGGGAAGTGCGAAAGATATTGCGTCCGATGCGCCCAAAACCGTTGATACCAACCTTCACCGCCATTACGTAAGTGTCCTCCCGCCGATTATTCCAGAGCGACTTCCCTACACTTCGGGAAGCTGGCAAGAACAGGCTTGGCTCGCCCCTTCCGAAAATAGGATCGAAACTTGCTGAGAGTAAAGAACGCCAAGATTATGCGGCGTAGCTTTGACTGTCAAGGCAGCGCTTGCCGCATCTTTTCATTGTGGCTCGCCCAGCACGCGCCAGATTCACGAGCGGGCTGGAGGTTGCCACTAAGAGGGATCTTTTTGAAACTGCATCCATGCAAATTGCGTAGTAAAGACTTGATCGGACTAGACTTGTTTGCTGACAGTTGGTAGCGTTTTCCAATCCGTTAATGTCTCTGAAGGAGTTTTTGGGTAATGCTTATTATTAAGCCTCGTGGCCTGTTCAAAATACTTTTTGCGACTGTTTTTATCCTCCTGGTAATCCAGGCGGCGATTGCTCAGACGCCGGCGCCTACTCCCAAATCTAATCCTGCTATAAAGGATGCGACCCGACCACCGGGAGCGGATACACAAAATCC
>JALYXE010000481.1 GCA_030947265.1 Acidobacteriota bacterium | reverse complement strand
GATATGTGTTGCGCCGTATGATTCGGTCTCGGCAACAACTAGTGCGTTGGGGACTCGCTGATGCGCTGGACCTCATGGTCATTTCGATCGAAGCGGGACTCGGCTTGAATGCCGCGATGATGAAGGTCAGCAGCGAATTGAAAGAAGTGCACCCTGACATCAGCGAAGAGTTTGAACTTGCGAACCTCGAGATAAGGGTCGGGCGAGATCGTGATGAGGCTTTACGCAATCTTGCCGAACGAACCGGTGTTGATGATCTTCGAAGCCTGGTCGCAATGCTCATCCAAACAGATAGGTTCGGTACATCAATCGCGCGGGCGATTCGCGCATTCTCAGACTCGTTACGCACCAAGCGCCGCCAACGCGCCGAACAGGCTGCTCAAAAGGCCGCTGTGAAGCTGTTGTTTCCCTTGGCTTGTTTTCTCTTCCCAACATTGTTTATCGCGATTCTTGGCCCCGCAGCGCTCCAATTAATGGACACGCTCGGCAAAATGTAAGAAGGAGTTGGACCATGAGCAAACGAAGACTACTCGCCATCTTTATCGCCTTAGTTCTAACCATCGGCGCAACCGCAATGTGGAGCGCCTCTACAATCGAACGCGAAGGCGATGCGGATGCGAACATGATCGAGGACGCAGGCTCAGTAGCCGGCAATGTGACTGAGCAAAAGAAGAGCGGCAACAAGGTGGTGCGGATTTTGGCGGCCCCGTTCAAGGCTTTCGGCAGGCTGTTTGGGCACAAAGACGAGAACAAGCTCCGGCGGATGACGGAGAAGGATGCGGCCAAGTTTGAAAGCATCGGGGTTTCGCGCGTGGCCGACGCTCTCAACCCCCAGCCAAAGAAGTTAGCGTTAGCGTCCTCTGCAAAGGAGCATCTGGCAAATGGGCGATCGTATATATTGAGCGGTCAAATAAATGAAGCAATCTCTGAACTCTCGACGGCTGTATCGCTGGATCCCAATCTGAGCGAAGCTCACAGCTTGCTTGGTGTTGCCTACGACAAGAAAGGGCTGGCAGATCGAGCTAAGGATTCTTATGAGAAGGCCGTCAAAGTGGAACCTGAAGATGCACAGGCACTGAACAACCTGGGTTTTTCTCTTTATCAAAATGGAAACTACCGCGCTGCCGTCGATCGTTTGAAACGAGCCGTAAAACTGGCGCCCACCGATGAACGCATCCTAAACAATTTAGGTCTCGCACTCTGCCGGCTCGGAAAGTTTGAGGACGCTTATAAGAATTTCGCGCGTGCTGCTGGTGCTTTAACCGGCAATCTCAACACAGCCAGAATGCTTGAAAGGTTCGGGCGCGACGAGGATGCGATCAAATATTACGAAGGCGCACGTCGTATCGAGCCGACTTCCAGTATCGCATTGCGACGTCTTGCAGATCTCTACAAGCGAACTGGCAGGTCTGACAAGTCCCAGTTGGCCGGTAACACAGTTGCCGGAACCGCAGTCGCAAATCCCGCCCCCGTGAGCCAGCCTTCACCATCCGGAAAGTAACTTCGACTTCAGGAAAGTGAATAATTGTGATGTCGCAAACAACAATACTTTCACGTGTTGAGGTGGAAACGATGGGTCCCCCGGTTCCGGAGGAGCTGGCTGATCTTGGAATCGGCGAGGGCTTCCTCTGTGACCTCGCGCTAAAACACGTCTCGATGGTTCCCGAGCCGACGACCACCGTCATCGCTGAGCGTATGTATCTGCCACGTGCGCTCGCGGAAGAAATCCTCGAGAAACTCTATCGAGAAAAGCTAATTGAGGTGCGACATCAGACAACAGTAGGTTCGACGCGATATGCGATGTTGGACCACGGCTGGGATCGTTTGGCGCGGCTGCTCACCGTGTGTGGCTACAGCGGAGCCGCGCCCGTTTCGCTCGATGACTACGCGCACATGATGCGGCTGCAGTCAATACCTTCTTCTCCAGCCTCGATGGAAACGGTGCGCTCGGCGTTTCATGATCTAATTTTGCCGGAATCGCTTCTGCAAACCCTCGGTTGCGTTATCAACTCAAGAAGGTCGCTCTTCCTGACGGGTTTGCCGGGCACGGGAAAGACTGCGGTTGCGGAACGAATTAACGGCGCTTTGCCGGGAGCGATTTGGATTCCCTATGCAGTGGAAATCGACGGGCAGATCATTCGAGTGTTTGATTCTCATTGCCATCGCTTTGCCGCGGCCGACGTCACTCCGCTCGATTATGACCGTCGTTGGGTCCTTATTAAACGACCACTGGTGGTGGTTGGTGGTGAACTGACACTCGAAAATGCCGATCTCACCTGGAGCGAAACAGCCAAGTTTTACGAGGCACCGTTTCAAATGAAATCAAATGGCGGCACGTTAGTCATTGATGATTTTGGTCGTCAGCGTGTTGCGCCCCAGGATTTGCTGAACCGCTGGATTGTGCCACTAGAACGCCGTGTTGATTATCTTGCCTTGCACACTGGGAAAAAGATTGAAGTTCCTTTTGAGCAACTGGTAGTGTTTTCAACAAACATCGACGAGAACGATCTGTCGGACCAGGCGTTCCTGCGCCGTATGGGTTACCGGGCTCGCGTTGAGCCACCCACCACACCAGCTTATTCCGAGATCTTCCAGAAGCAGGCTTACAGCCGCGGCATGCGTTGCAAGAAGTCCGTATTAGCCCATGTGCTCAATAAGTACAAAAATGAAGGACGGCAAATGAAAGGGTGCGAGCCGCGCGACCTGCTCGACCGCGCCACTGACATTTGTCTATTTGAAGGTCAACCGCTAGAGCTAACGCCTCAGATCCTGGACGTAGCGTGGCGCAACTACTTCGGCACCTCCCACTCGTTTGCACGCGTGGCTAAGGAACAATCGAGGATTGAAGAAGATCTGGCAGATCCGCTGGAGCTGTAGCCCAACAAACGGCCGATGCGGTTCCTCGGTTTGGAGAGACAAATGAAAACCCCCCAAAAACCAATTCAATGTTTTCTGTGCTGTGCGATCCTGTTGATATTTTCCTGCGCAGCTTGTGGGCAAAAACATCTGGCGCATGTAACGGGTGCGGTAGACTCAGTTCTGCCGGCCGATCAAATCCGAAGTCTTCGTCCGGTGCAATTAAAACTCATTGATGGAAGCG